>NZ_SRLV01000017.1:0-130364 GCF_006518205.1 Myxococcus sp. CA005
CCACCCTGCACTTCCCCCCCGAGCTCCCCATCTCGAGCCGGGTGGAGGACATCACCGCGGCCATCACCGCCCATCAGGTGGTCATTGTCGCGGGGGCCACCGGCTCGGGGAAGACAACGCAGCTACCGAAAGTCCTGCTCGCCATGGGGCGCGGCCGCCCGCGCCAGATTGGCGTCACCCAGCCCCGGCGCATCGCCGCGACGAGCGTGGCGGCGCGCGTGGCACGCGAGCTCGGCACGGAGCTGGGCACGGACGTCGGCTACCAGATTCGCTTCGAGGACCGCTCGTCCCGGCAGACGGCCGTGAAGTTCATGACCGACGGGGTCCTGCTCGCGCAGATTCACAGCGACCCACTCCTGCGCCGCTACGACACGATCGTGCTCGACGAGGCCCACGAGCGCAGCCTCACGATCGACTTCCTGCTCGGGTGGCTCAAGCGCATCCTCCCCAGGCGCCCCGACCTCAAGGTGGTGGTGAGCTCGGCCACCATCGAGACCGAGCGCTTCTCGCAGTTCTTCGGGGGGGCTCCGGTCATCCAGGTGGAGGGCCGTACCTTTCCGGTGGACGTGCTCTACGAGCCGCCTCCCGAGGACACCGAGCTCGCAGACTCCGTCGCCGATGCGGTGGCGAACGTGATCTCGCTCGACCCGGATGGGGACGTCCTCGTGTTCCTCCCCGGGGAGCGGGAAATCCGCGAGGCCGAGAATGCCCTGAACGCGCGCGAGCTCCGCGGCACGGTGGTGCAACCCCTGTACGCGCGCCTGTCGGCCTCCGAGCAGTCGCGCGTCTTCGCCACCATCCCCCAGCGCCGGGTCATCCTCGCCACCAACGTCGCGGAGACGTCGGTCACCATCCCGGGGATCGTGTACGTCGTGGACACGGGGGTGGCGCGCCTGTCGCGCTACGAGTCGCGCTCGGGCACCACGCGCCTGCACATCGAGCCGGTCTCCCAGGCCAGCGCCGACCAGCGCAAAGGGCGCTGCGGCCGCGTGCGCGAGGGGATCTGCGTGCGCCTCTACGACGAGGTGAGCTTCACCACGCGGCCCGCCTTCACCGACCCGGAAATCAAGCGCACCGGGCTCGCGGGGGTCATCCTGCGGATGAAGTCCCTCGGCCTCGGTGACGTCGAGGACTTCCCCTTCCTCGACCCGCCCCAGCCGAGGGCCATCGCCGAGGGCTGGCGGGTGCTCGAGGAACTCGGGGCCATCGAGGGCAAGGAGCGCACCTTGACGCCGCTCGGGCAGCAGCTCGCGCGCTTCCCGGTGGACCCGCGCATCGCGCGGATGATTCTCGCCGGCGCCGAGTACGGGTGCCTGGACGAGGTGCTCATCGTCGCCGCGGCGCTCAACCTGCAGGACCCTCGCGAGCGACCACGCGAGTCCGCGCAGAAGGCGGACGAGCTGCACCGGCGCTTCCGTGACGAGCACTCGGACTTCACGGGGCTCCTCAAGCTGTGGGCGTTCGTGCGCGAGGCCGAGGGCCGGGGGACGTCCCATCTGCGGCGCGTGTGCCGGGACAACTTCCTGTCCTTCCTGCGGGTGCGCGAGTGGCGGGACGTCCAGCGCCAGCTCGAGGAGACCGTCCGCGAGCTGCGCCTGCCGCGCAAGGGCCGGGGCGCCCCGGCGCGCGGGGACGTCCTGCACCAGGCGCTCCTCACCGGGCTCCTTTCCCGCATCGGCCAGTGGCATCCGGAGCAGCGCCACTTTACGGGCGCGAAGCAGACGCGCTTCATGGTTCACCCCTCGTCGGCGCTCGCGAAAAAGCCCCCTGCCTGGGTGATGGCGTTCGAGCTCGTGGAGACGTCCCAGCTGTTCGCGCGCACCGTGGCGAAGCTCGACCCGGAGTGGCTCGCGGCGGCGGCCCCCCACCTGCTCAAGCGCAGCTACTCCGAACCGCACTGGTCGGAGAAGTCCGCGCGCGCCATGGTGAAGGAGAACGCGACCCTCTTCGGGCTTCAGGTCTTCAAGGAGCGCCCCGTGGCCCTGGCCAGCATGGACCCCGCCCGGGCACGGCTGATGTTCCTCGAGCATGCCCTGGTGCGCGGCGAATACCGCACCCGGGGGGCGTTCCAGGAGAAGAACCGCCAGGTGCTCGAGCGCGTGGCGCGCCTGCGGGACAAGGCCCGGCGCAGCGAGCTGCTCGACAGCGAGGCGCTGCTGACGTTCTTCGACCAGCGCGCCCCGGCGGACGTGACGGACGGAGCGGGCTTCGAGGTCTGGCGCCGCAAGGCCGAGGCGGCCGACCCCGGCGTGCTCGTCCTCTCGATGGAGGACGCCCTCTCACACGACCCGGACCTGTCCCCGGCGCACTACCCGGACGCGATCACCCTGCACGGCGCGTCCGTGCCGGTGACGTACACCTTCGACCCCTCGGCCGAGGACGACGGCATCACCCTGAGCGTGCCGCTGCTGCTGCTCGCCCAGTTGGTCCCGGGTGAGCTCGACTGGACCATCCCCGGGTGGCAGCGGGAGAAACTCACCGCCCTGCTCGAGCAGCTCCCCCGCGCCCAGCGCAAGCAGCTGGGGCCGTTGCCGGAAATGGTCGACCGTCTCGAGAAGGAACTGGTGCCCTTCCGCGGGCCGATGATTCCAGCGCTCGCGCGTGCGGTGTCCCGCCTGTGCGGCATGGACGTGACGGAGGAGTCCCTCCGGGCGGATGCCGTGGTGCCGTACCTGCGCCTCACGCTCCGGGTGCTCGACGAGCGGGGAAAGGAGCTCGCGCGGAGCCGCGACGCCGATGCGCTGCTCAAGCAGCACGGGGGACATGCACGGGCGGCGCTGCGCAGCGCGGCACCGCCTTCAGACTGGGAGCGCAAGGGGCTGACGGCCTGGACCTTCGGCGAGCTGCCCCCCGTGGTCCCCCGGCGGGTCGGCGGGCTCGAGGTCCGCAGCTATCCCGCGCTCGTCGACCGGGGCGCTGCCGTGGACCTGGTGCTGCTCGAGACATCCTCCGCCGCCGAGGCGGCCACGCGCACGGGGGTCCGCCGGCTCCTGATGCTCGCCGCGCGCGGACACGTGGCCGTCAGCGCCGCGCGCATGCCGCTGCCCTTCCCGTCCCTGGACGGCGCGCCGCCCGCGCGGGGCCAGGCCGACGCCTTCCGGGCACTCGTCCTCGCACGAAGCGTCGACGATGCGTTCAAGCTCGCACCGGGTGCGCCGCTGCCCCGAACGAAGGCGGCCTTCGAGGCGCTGGTCCGTGAGGGCTCACCGCGCATCGAGAGTGCGGCCCGGGACTGGGCGAACGCCATTGTTGTCACCTCCGCGGAGCTCGCCGCGACGCTCGCGGCACTCAAGGCGGCATCAAAGGGACCGAGCGGCGCGGCGGCCGTGCGGGACATCCGCTCGCAGCTCGGGCACCTGTTCCCCGCGAACCTCATCGAGTGGATTCCCTTCGTGCGCCTGCTGCACTACCCGCGCTACCTCCGCGCGGCCCAGGCACGGCTGTCGCGTGCGGTGGCGAACCCCAGCAAAGACGCAGGGAAGGCCGCGCCCTTCACTCCCCTGTGGGAGACCTTCCTCGCCAGGCGCGCCACCGTGCGTGACCAGGAGGCGGCGCAGGAGCTGCGGTGGGCCTTCGAGGAACTCCGCGTGGCCATCTTCGCTCCGGAGGTGACGACGCCCGTGTCGGTGACGGTGGCGAAGGTCGGCGCGGCCCTCACGGCGCTGCGCTAGAAGTGGGTGGCTGTGCGTCCGCCACGAGCGCATCGGCGTCCTCAAGGTGCTGCCGCCCGACTGCCACCGCCGGCCGGTAGGGTGGGCCGCGCCCCCCCGGTGACTCCGGCCAGAACGAGCCTGTCCGACGCTTCAGGGGGCTACACCACTTCGCCCTATCGATCCTCAGAGCCGAAACGGAACGGTATTCGCCAACGCGGTCCTCAAACGCCTCCGCAGTACGAACCTGAATCTCTTCGGGCGCCGCTTCGTCGATGCAACAAATCTGACGTGCGACATTGAGCAGAAAATAGGGCCTCGAATCGCCCTCCACATCCACGGGGAAGCGCTGAATATCTCCAGGCGCCAAGTTCCTAAACACAGATGCAGCTCGCTCACTGAGTAGAGGGGTCGCCCCCACCCCTGCGAACTCGATATCAAGCGGCTCTCCAGGCCGAGAGCTCGGAACCCGAAGTCTCCTATCGACCTCGACTGGCCTCCCCTGTCTGAACCGCCAGAAGTCTTCGATCTCCCGACCGTCCGGCTTGGTTGGGTCCACCAGATACCAACGCTCCCCTCACATAGACATCCATCTTGAGATTGAAAAAGCGCGCGAGCGCCAAGGCCAGCACGAGCGCACCGAGCTTCACTTGTCGCCCCCGGTGTCGAACTCCTCCGGCATTGCCTCCGTGGGCGCCCGCTTCAACATCCCGCTGAGCGACTAGGGAAGGCACGACTCGGGAGAGTCCGGCAGTGTCCGGCATGGCTTCGGGGCGGGACTCGTCCTGACGAGGAAGTCACCCTTCGTGGCGATCAATCACAGCACACACAAACCTGACCGCTCATGAAGCTGACAGTGAATCGAAGACCCATGAGAGGCATCACTGCCGTCATCGCGGCGCATCACAAACTCGCAACCCATCACGCGCTCCACCTGGGATGTGTTTGACCCACTCACCCGCGCTCGTTCCTGGCATGACGCTCCACAAGTCTGCTTTGCCCCAGCGGCAACCCCTTAGCCTGACATCCCGATGACGTGCGCCACGCCCAGGGCGCAATCATCCATATCCACTGAATTACCACGCTTACTCGTTTTGATTTGAACTCAATTCAAGACCGGTGCTAGTAAGGAATTGGCTTCGGCCGACCCCGCACAAACAACACAGGAGTAGTCCATGACGAGGAACGTGAAGCGTTTCCTGGCTGGCTCGCTGCTGTCTCTCACCCCGTCGATCGCTTTCGCCGGACAGATCGAACTCGACTTCCCCGACTTCCTCACCCAGCGCAGCGAGTACGTCAGCCTCCGTGAGGGGGCGGTGCAGGTACCCGTGCGGAAGGGCCCCTCGGTGGAGGCCATCGGCCCTGCCGTTGAAGACTTCTTCGTCTCCAACCAGGCCGGCGTCGACCTCCACCTGGGCATCCAGATCCTGACGGGCTCGTTCAATGGCACCTGGAACACCCACCCCGTCCCCCCAAGCACCTATGGTGGGTTTCAGGTCGGCGCCCCCGCCCCCGCCCCAACGGTTATCCAGCAGTACTACTACACGGTCGACCCGGCGAACCCGGCTGGCTCGAAGACCTGTGTCTGGCGCGTGGAAGTCACGGACAACGCCGGCGCCTGCAACGCGCAGGTCTTCTTCGGAACCTATGGCGGCGCCATCTGCACCGTCGACGCGGCCCAGTCGTCCATCGACCCGGTCACGTGTCAGACGCAGGTCGTCACCAACATGCAGTGAGTTGAAGCTCGCGCCACCAGGGCCGCTCCGGGAGGCCCTGGTGGTGCGTGCACCGTCATCGACGGTCGGCACGGCTCCAGCGGAACGTCAGCCCGGTATAGCCGGCGGGCGGGCGGCTCCCACCCCTCAGGCCCAGGGGAAACTCGAGGCCCCCCTCTGCTCGCACTTCGAAGGAGGGGCTCAAGCGATACCCGATGCCCAGTGAACCTCCCGGTGCGAGCAACAGGTTCGCGCCATTGAACCGCCCTTGAAAGGCGGTGAGCGGTCCCGCGAAGGCGCCCGTCAGCGATGCGCCACCAGTCAGAGTCCACGCGCGGCTCAGCCGATAGTCGAGCAGCGTCTGCGCGCCGAGCCGGAGATTGACGGGCTCCGTGTAGTTGTTGGTGACGGGCACGTACCAGATTCCCGCGCTCGGAGCGACGGACCACGTCCACCGGGACTCCTCGATGAGCCGGTGCCGTGTTCCAAGCTCCAGGCCCAGCAACGTGAGACGGCCGCCCCAATCCCAGTTCTCGCCAGCGCCCTTGCGGAAGGTGAGCTCGGGGCTGGGGAGGTACGCCTGTTCCCGCCCACGCTCGAAGGCCAGCGCGTTCAATGAAACGCCGACCTCTGTCGTCCCAACGGGGGTTGTCGCAGCGCCGATGTTCCGCGCACCGCTCAGACAGCCAGGAGCGAGAACGAGCGCCCCGCCCACCCATAGTGCCCGTGTGCCGAAGCCTCGCATCATCGGGGCCATGCGAACCGCACCCAAACGGGATGGTGGTCGCTCCCCGCGGGACGCCGGTCCACGCCGCGCTCCAGCGGAGCGAGCCCCTGGGCGAAGACGAAGTCGAGCGGGAGGCCGCCAATCACGGAGTCCACCGTGTCCCCCACGCCTTCCGAGGCCCATTGGAAGTCCCGCTCGGAAAACAGCTTCACCATCTGCCTCAGGCTTCCCGGGTCCGAGGTATTGAAGTCACCGGCGATGACCTGCACGGGTCCCGTCCCCTCCATCGCGTCGATGATGGTCTCCGCCTGGTCCAGCCGCCCGCCGAGCCCGACGATGGGCGTGGCGTTGTGCACGGAGGCCGTTTGAACCAGGGTCCCACCGATGTCCAACGTCGCGAGGACCGCGATGCGGCGGCGCTGATGGTACGGGTCGTCATGTGGAAGGTGGACTTTCCGGTCCGCGACGATGGGCCACCGGCTCAAAAGCGCGTTCCCGAAGTCGTCGTCGTCCACCTGCACGGAGGCAGGGTAGTAGACGTAGGCCAACCCCAGCTCACTTGCGATGCGGTCGACGGACGCGGCGTCCATCTCCTGCATCGCGATGACATCCGCCCCCGCGAGCGGAGGCCTTGAGAGCGCGGTGATGGCCTCGGTGACCTTTTCCGCGAAGGACAAGTTGAACGTCACCACGGTGATGGAAGCGGGCGCCTCGGAGGAGACGGTATCAGGCTTCCGATGGTCGCCGCTGTACCGGGGGCCGGCCTCATCGGTGTAGTTCTCCGCGAGCGGGCATCCCGTCAGGAACGTGAGCAGGAGAAGCGCCCACGGCGGCGCGATGCGCAGCCGTTGGAGGTAGCCAGGCTGCCAGACGCCTTCTCTGGCGCCAGGCGCCTCCGCCGCGGCGTCGCGTGCGTTGTTGCATTTCAAGGACCCGTGCATCGCGCCACTGAACGAAGCAGCGCCCCAGAGATTCCTTCCACCGCAGCGCCGACACCGCACCGCTCCCTCCAACGGGCGCAGAGCAACAGAGGGAGTGAACGCCTTGATGGAGCAACCGCTTCATGGCCCAAACCAACCAGGCAGCCGGATGCGGTGCTTGCACAGATGCACTCAGTCACCTGCGGAGTGAGCCCAGTCCTCCACCTCGCTCGCGGCGGCACGAATCACCGCAAGTACGGCACGGCAGCGGGGCATCAGCGGCCAGGATGCCGTTGACGCCCCGCCCTTCCCGCCTACTTCTTGGAGCTGCTGCGCAGGTACCGGTAGAACTCGGACTCGCCGCCCAGGAACAGCGACGTGGAGCTGTCCACGACGTCCGGGTAGGCCTCCAGCGTCCGCATGAACTGGTAGAACTCCGGGTCCCGGCCGAAGGCCTCCGCGTAGATCTTCGTCGCCTCGGCGTCCGCGGCGCCGGTGACGTCCTGGGCCTTGCGGTAGGCCGCCGAGCGGATCTCCTTCAAGTCACGCTCACGCTGGCCCCGGACCTCCGCCGCGCGGCCCATGCCCTCCGAGCGGGAGCGCTCGGCGATGCGCTTGCGCTCGGAGATCATCCGCTCGAACACCTTCACCTGGACCTCGTCCACGTAGTTGATGCGGCGGATCTGCACGTCGACCAGCTCCACCCCGAACTCCTTGACGATCTCCGCGGCCCGCAGCCGAATCTGGCGAGTGAGCTTGTCCCGCCCCTGGGCGACCTGCTCCAGCGACTCCGCCCGCTCCGTCTCGGCGGTGTACTCGTCGTCCTCGAAGGGACGGTTCGTGGAGCGGACCGCCTCAATCAGCGCGAACGACGCGATGGTGTTGCGCGTCTCACCGTCGATGATGTCGTCGAGCCGGGACTGCGCGTTGCGCTCGTCCCGCAGGCGCTGAAAGAAGCGCAGCGGGTCCACGATGCGCCAGCGACCAAAGGTGTCCACCCAGATGTACTTCTTGTCCTTGGTGGGTATCTGGTTCGGGTCACCGCGCCAGTCCAGCCACCGCTTGTCGAAGCGGTTCACCGTGTCGACAAAGGGCATCTTGAAGTGGAGCCCCGGGTCTACGACGGACGCGCCCTTCGGCTCGCCGAACCGCGTGATGACGGCCTGCTCGTGCTCGCTCAGGGTGTAGGTCGCGGAGAAGCCCAGCACCACGGCCAGGACGGCCAATACGCCAAGGGGAATGACAAGGCGGCTCATCGGCGGCCCTCCGTCTGGCTCGCGCTCCCGGACACCGCGGGGTCGGTCGCCTGCATGTTCAACAGCGGCGTGAGCCCCTTGACGGACTCATCCAAGACGACCTTCTGCCCGGCGCTCCGGAGCACCTGGCTCACGGTCTCCAGGTACATGCGGCGGCGGGTGACGTCCGGCGCCTTGCGGTACTCCTCGTAGACGCGAGCGAAGCGGTCCGCCTCCCCCTTGGCGCGGTTCACACGCTCAATGGCATAGCCCTCGGCGCTGCGCAGCGCCTCCTCGGCCTCGCCCTTCGCGCGGGGGATGACGCGGTTCAGCTCGGCATAGGCCTCGTTGATGACGCGCTCCTTCTCCTGGATGGCCTGGTTCACCTCGTTGAAGGACGGCTTCACCGGGTCGGGCGGGTTCACGTCCTGGAGGACCACCTGCTGGATGTCCACGCCCGTCTCGTAGCGGTCCGCCAGGTCCTGGAGCAGCAGCTTGGCCTGGGTGGCCACCGCCTGGCGGCCCGTGGTGAGGACCTCATTCACCGAGTGGTCTCCCACGACGGCCCGCATCGAGGCCTCGGAGATGTCCCGAAGCATGCTCTCCACGTTCTTCACCTTGAAGAGATACTTGTACGGGTCCTTGATCTTGTACTGGACGATCCACTCCACCACCGCGACGTTGAGGTCACCGGTGAGCATGAGCGACTCGCGCTTCGTGTCCGATGACTCCGCCGCATAGGCAGAGCCCATGCGCGAGCGGGAGGCCTCCGTGCGGAATCCGAACTCCGCCTTGAGCTGACGCTGCACCGGGACCTTCACGATGCGGTCCACCCAGAAGGGCATCCGGAAATGCGGGCCCGGCTCCACCGTTCCCACGAAGCGCCCCAGCCGGAGGATGACGCCCACTTCGTCCGGCTCCACCTGGGCGTAGCTGGTCATCAGCCCCACCAGCAGGAACAGGCCGAGCACCGCGAACAGGATGCGGCGCCCGATTCCAGGCCCCAGTTGCCGCCGAAGCTCACGTAGGACGTCTGACGGGTCCCGCCCTCGTGGGTCGGAATTCATGACGCGAGGATTCCATGACATCCATCCGTCTTCCCCCGTACAGGCTGCTCATGCAAGGGGCGCCACGAGAATTCCAGCCAGCCGGGCACCATGCGCAGCGCTCACGCGCTTGACCGGTATGGGCATGTCACTCCGGTCACTTCGATTGACGCTCCACGGCACGGTCATTAGGGAAGCCGCACTTGCCAGGGAGGAATCCGTTGAGAGACCTGACCAACCGACGAATCGTGCTCGCATCCCGGCCCGAAGGACGTCCCACTGGGGAGAACTTCCGCATCGAGGACGTCTCCGTACCGGAGCCCGGCGAAGGTGAGCTCCTGCTGAAGGTCCAGTACCTGTCGCTGGACCCGTACATGCGAGGCCGGATGAGCACCGCGAAGTCGTACGCCCGCCCACTGGACCTGGGCGAGGTCATCGTCGGCGGCACCGTCGCCCGCGTCGTCCGCTCCCGACACCCGGGCTACGCGGAAGGCGACATCGTCCTCTCCTACTCGGGCTGGCAGACCTATTCGCTGTCCAAGGGTGAAGGTCTGCGCAAGCTCGACCCGGCCGCCGCCCCTGTCTCCACCGCGCTGGGCGTGCTCGGCATGCCGGGATTCACCGCCTACTCGGGCCTCTTCACGATTGGACGGCCTCAGCCCGGTGAGACGGTGGTCGTCGCCGCGGCCAGCGGTCCTGTCGGCGCGACGGTGGGGCAGTTGGCCAGAATCAAGGGCGCGCGAGCGGTGGGCATCGCGGGCGGACCGGAGAAGTGCGCGTACGTGCGTGACGAGCTTGGCTTCGACGCCGTCGTGGACCACCACGCTCCGGACTTCGCCGAGCGTTTGAAGGAAGCCTGCCCCAAGGGCGTGGACGTTTACTTCGAGAACGTGGGCGGCGCGGTCTGGGACGCCGTCTTCCCGCTCCTCAATCCGTTCGCGAGAGTCCCCGTCTGCGGCCTCATCGCCTGGTACAACAGCACGGGTCCCTTCGAGGGCCCGAACCGGCTGCCCCTCGTCATGCGCGACGTGCTCTCCAAGAGCCTGACGCTGCGAGGCTTCATCCAGACGGAGTTCGTCAGCCAGCTCCCGGATTTCTACCGGGACATGAGCGCATGGGTGCGCGAGGGACGCGTGCGCTACCGCGAGGACATCGTCAACGGGCTCGACCATGCGCCCGAGGCCTTCGTCGGGCTGCTGGAAGGCCGCAACTTCGGCAAGCTCGTGGTGAAGGTGGACGAAACGGCATGACGGCCGACGCGTGAAGCACCCCCTGCGTGCCCGGAACACTCGGGCACGCAGGGGCAACCTGGCTCAGCTCGGCTTGGCCCGTACGGACTGGAAGGCCCGCGTGGCGCCCGTCACCAGCAGAACGATGAGGCCACCCGCGATGACGCCGGCCACCGCGTTCATCAGAGACGGCACGAGCGCGCCCAGCAGTCCGCCAACGCCTGGCACCGCCGCAACCGCGGCGGTCGCGTGCTCGATGAAGTGATGCAGGGGCGCGATGCCGTGCGTGAGGATGCCGCCGCCCACCATGAACATGGCGGCCGTGCCCACGATGCCGAGCCCCTTCATCAGATATGGCGCGGTGGCCAGGATGCCCCGGCCCAGGCTCCGCTTGACCCCGCCCTCCGCCTTCATCAGGTAGAGGCCCGCGTCGTCGAGCTTCACGATGCCCGCGACCAGGCCGTACACGCCCACCGTCATGAGGAGTGCGATGCCCGTCAGCACGGCAACCTGCATCCCGAAGGACGCGGCGGTGAGCGTTCCGAGCGAAATGACGACGATTTCGGCGGACAAGATGAAGTCGGTGCGGATCGCGCCCTTTATCTTGTCCTTCTCCATGGCGACCAGGTCCACCGACGGGTCCGCCACTGCATTGACGCGCTCCTGCTTCTGCGCCGCCTGCTCCTCCTTGCCGTGCAGGAACTTCTGGGCCACCTTCTCGAAGCCCTCGAAGCACAGGAAGGCGCCACCCAGCATCAGCAGCGGGATGATGGCCCAGGGCGCCAGCGCGCTGATGGCCAGCGCCGCGGGCACCAGAATCGCCTTGTTGACCATCGAGCCCTTGGCGACGGCCCAGACGACGGGCAGTTCGCGGTCGGCGCTGACGCCGGAGACCTGCTGGGCATTGAGGGCGAGGTCATCCCCAAGCACACCAGCGGTCTTTCGGGTCGCGACCTTCGTCATCGCCGCGATGTCGTCCAGCAGGCTGGCAATGTCATCAATCAGGGTGAGGAGGCTGCTTCCGGCCACGTGGTTCGTCCTGGTGTAGAGGGCACGGGCGCGTCGCGAAGACGTCCCAAACCCTGGATATAGCCTGGATTAAGCGCGTCCACGCGGCTTCGAAAGCCACTACCCCCGGCTTTTCCTCCACCCCGCCGCCGTCCTATTTTCCCTGGGTTTGCCGAACAGGGCTGTGAGCGAGCGCGCTGGACCTGGCCGGCCGGATGGGGCATGCGTGGGGCCCACCCGCAACCCGAGCCCTATCCCGGCCCGGCCATCCCGCGAGAGAAGTCCATGCGAGCCTGCCCGTGCTGCAGGGAGGTGCTGACCGCCGGCATCCTGGGCCTGGGCGTCCGCCGCCTCGCGGGAAGCTGCGAGGTTTGCGGCGACACGGTCTGCCAGGTGTGCCTGAGCACGCAGGTCCTGGAGGCCGGTGACTTCCGGCAACGCCCGGTGGCGCCCGGCCACGAGAACCGGAAGGCCCGGGGCCGCGTCTGCCGCGCCTGCTGGTGGGAGCACCTGACGGAGCGAGGCATCAAGCCTCCGTTCCCCGCCCCGCCTGGACAACGCGAGCGGGCCGCCCACGCGGCGAGGTCATCCTGCCAGCACCCGGACGTCACGCAGGCCATGGGCTTCTGCCCTGGCTGCGGCGACGAAGTCGAATGGAGGGCCGAGCACGGCAACCCCGTCTGCGTGGCGTGCGAGGCACCCTCGCACCCGCTCTTCAATCACTGCTGGGCATGTGGCGAGTCCTTCGACGAAGCCAACGCGCCCGAGCCCGTGGCCCAGGGCTACCGGCTCGAGTTCGACTGCGACGCGGATGACTGCACCGGGAAGCTGGCGTGGCTGATGCCCTACTGCCCGTGGTGCGGAGAAACGAAGCACTGGGAGCCCGCGAGCGGTGGCGACCTGGAGTGCACCGAGTGCGAGCACCGCTTGGACCGCGCGTGGGCCCACTGCGTGCGGTGTGGCGAAGAAGCCCCCCTGCCAGACGACTGCCTCCGGTGCGGCCAGGACCTGGACGACGCTCCCTCCGCCGCGCGCTGCGAGTCGTGCCGCAACATCGTGTGTGGGGACTGCTTCGACACACGCGTGGTTCCCTCGGCCTCCGGCGAGCCCCAGGAGCGGCTCCTGTGCACCACCTGCGGCGTGGGCTTCGACCGGCCCGCGCCTCCCGCCGAGCCCCCCGAGGAGGAGGAAGAAGCGGAGGCCGAGGACACCGCCGAGGACGCCGACGACGCGGACGACACGCCAGACGCGGAGCCTGAGCCTGAACCGGAGCCTCGTACCGAAGCGCCTCGCGCGCCTGAACCGGAGCCGGTGGCTTCTGCCTGGGAGGTGCTGGGAATCACGCCCGGCACTCCGCTCGCGGATGCACGGCGAGCCTACTTGTCACTGGTGGCCCAGTATCATCCGGACAAGGTCGCGCAGCTCGGCCCCAAGCTGCAGGCCCTGGCGCAGGAAGAAACGCGCAGGCTCATCGAAGCTTGGGAGTACGTTCGCAGGAAAACCTAAGACACAGGCAGAACTTTGTTTCCAGGAACCCACGCGCAAGCTGGCGCAGTCCTGGGGTGATGCGGCTACGCGGTGAACCGCGCGTTCTGACGCAGCGTCCGCAATCCCCGGCGCGAGGCCGGACCTCACCCGGTCCGGACCTCGTACCCTCCAGGTTCAGGCATGAGAGGACGGCTGCACGTCCGCGCCCCTCCGAATCTTGTCGGAGCGCTCCCGCAGCTCTCGCCACGAGTCCTCGAAGTCCTTCTTCAGCTTCGACCAGTTCTCACCATGGCTGCTCATCAATCGGCGCAGCGCGGACTCCGTGTCCTGGAGTGAGCGCCGGATGAACTGGAGTTCCTGCCGCGTGAGCCGTGAGTCCTCGGCCCGGGACTGCGCGACGGACGCCTCCCAACCATCTACCTGCGCGCCAAGCGCTCGAAGCTCCGCCTCACGCTTGCGCTCGTAGCCGGCACGGACAAGCGCCATCTTGGCATCCATCTCGATGACGGCCTGATTGGTGTCGTCGTAGGACTTCCGGAGTTCGGCCTTGCCCTGCTCGAAGTTCTGCGTCTGCCGCTTGCTCAGCTCATCCAGCTTGATGCGAAACGTGTCGAAGACGCGGCGAATGCCGGACATGTCCTTGAGCTCATCGCTCGCCTGGCGGACGTCTGCCTGCGCCTCCGTTTCGGCAATCCGGGCGTCGAGCCTCCGCTTCTCCGCATCCATCTGCTTCACATAGGCCTCTTGCTCCGTCATGACGCGTGTCTCCTTCCGCGCGACCTTCCGGGCGCGGCGCTGTGCTGACGTCATGCATGAGGGCTCACCCCCATGGACGCACACACTGCGACGGACGAGGCCCGGGCGTCCGGCTCACCGGGCCGGCTGCGGATGGGGCGTACTCCCGGCGCCTAGCTGCCCCCGCTTGAATTCCCCCTACAGGCCAGAATCCCACATTGCACGTCAGGGCAAGACGCCATGCTGCGTCGAGGGCGACAACCCACTCTTCAGAAAAATCGGAAGTACCGTCATGCCGAAGCTGAACCAGATCATCGCCGTCGAGAAGGGCGTCAAGAACCGCTCCCAGCAAGAGCTGACCCAGGCCCATCACGACCTCCAGAAGCCGCAGTTGCTCAGCGGCATCTCCCGCACGTATCAGCCCCGCGACGAGGAGGGTGAGCGCTTCCCCCCCGAATCCACCCGCGTGCAGGTACGAACGCAAGACGTCCTCAAGAAGACGCAAGAGATTCTCACCCGGCTCTTCGACGTCACCGCCACCAAGGACCTCACCAACTGTCACGCGAAGGCGGACGTGCGCGTGGATGGCAGGGTCCTGCTCAAGGGTGTTCCCGCCACGTATCTGCTCTTCCTGGAGAAGCAGTTGGTGGACCTTCACACCTTCGTGAAGAAACTGCCCACGCTGGACCCGTCGGAGTCGTGGGTTCCCGACCCGGCGCAGGGCCTGTGGGCCACCGAGCCCGTGCAGACGGCGAAGACGAAGAAGGTTCCCCGCAACCACGTGAAGTCCGAGGCCACCGAGAAGCACCCGGCCCAGGTGGAGGTCTATTACGAGGACATCGTCGTCGGTTACTGGAAGACGGTGAAGTTCTCGGGGGCGCTCCCCGCCACGCGCATGAATGACCTGCTGGAGCGCGTGGAGAAATTGCAGCAGGCCGTCAAGTTCGCCCGCGAAGAGGCGAACGCCGTCGAGGTGGAGGAAATGAAGGCCGGCGAGGCCCTCCTCGGCTACCTGTTCGGCTAGACTCACGGCCGCAGACCTTTTGGAGTCCAGACTCAAACTCAGCAGCAGCCTCACGCCGAGCGTTCTCCGGCCGTCCCCCAGTGCAGGTTCGAGCCCTGCCCCCGCCATTCAGCACCACCTGCGGCGGGGTAGCCCAATCACGGTAGAGGCAGGCGGCATCACGAGCGCGCGAAGCACCCCAAACTCAAATTCTCACTCCAGACTCAGCATTCGCTGTCGCAGGCCCGATCAACCGTTCCCGCCCCCTCCCTCGTGATGCTGGTGCAATTCCAGCCCGCCGCTCCATTTCCCCTTGCGCGGCGGTCGTTCAATCGCAGGACCCGAGGTCTCAACCGCAGGCAGGAACTTAAACGTGCGGGTCTCATCCATGGCAGCAACCCGAGCCCGGGCAGGAGGACACCCTGCTCGGGCTCACTCTTTTCCAGCGGCGCGGCGGGACTTGACGCGCCTGGGCGACACGGGCGAAGGCTGGAACCTCAACCGCGACAGCACGAAGCAGGAAGCCCCGGAGACGCGCGCCATGGCCGCGCTGCACCAGACCTGGTGGCCCCATGTCTTCATCGACTGCCACACCACGGACGGCAGCATCCACGCCTTCGACCTGACGTTCGACACGTCCCATTCGAACGAGCCGCTCTTCTCCAAGCTGCGCGCCTACAACCGGGGCATGTTGGAGCGCGTCGCCAAGGCCGTGCAGGGCCGCCATGGCTTCGACAGCTTCTGGTACGGCAACTACAAGGACGAAGGCGACCCGCGCTCGGGCTGGCACACGTACCCGGCGCTGCCGCGCTTTGGCAGCCACTACCGGGGCCTGCTCGGCCGGCTGGACGTGCTGCTGGAGACGTACAGCTACATCGACTTCCCGCGCCGCTGCGCGGTGATGCGCGCGTGGCTGCTGGAGCTCTTCCGCGACGCGGCCCGACCGCCGCCGCCTACCGCGCCATCACCGACGAGACGCAGGCGGACATCATCGCGCGGGGCAAGTCTCCCGACGTGGAGGCGCTCAGAAGCCCAAGCCGGTGCGCTTCGAGACGGTCCTCACGGTGGCCCCGGAGCGCACCACACGCGAGTTCCCCGCGGGGACGCTCTACGTGCCCACGGCCCAGCGCGCCGGCACGCTCGCCGTGTACCTGCTGGAATGACGGCTTCTGCAGCTGGCAGTTCCTCGCCGGCGCCATCACCACGGGTGCGCTGTACCCGGTGCACCGCGTGGTGGGCTCCGCCACCGCGCCAAAGAAGGCGGAGTAGCCCCGCCGCCGGACCTGGCGGCCGGGGCCTCGCGGCGGGCGCTCAATGGCGCCGGCCGGGGGTACGCCGGTCGTCACGGACTTCCCGCCGGGTCTGGTTCAGTTCCCGCTCCGCCACCTGGATGAGCTCCAGGATGAGCGTGCGCTTGTAGTTCAAGGCCCCGGGCTGCCGCAGTCCCTCGATTTCGTCGAGCTCGCGGGCGATGGCCTTCCGGGTCCGCAGCGCGGCGTGCTCGGCGCGCAGGTCGTTCCGGGCTTCGGCCGCGGAGGCACGGCCCCACATGGCTGCCCGGGGGCCGCCCCACTGGGCCACGCGCGCATCCCGCCGGGTCCGCCGCGACTGCGCCCTGTCCTTGGACAGCTCCCGCTCGCTCTCCGCCAGTTCGGCACGAAGGAGCTTGCGCAGACTGACCTCCACGTTCGCCATCTGCCGTTCGCTCCGGCTGCTCCACGCGGCGTCGAAGCGGGCCAGCAGGTTCCGCAGGTCCTCCAGGTCGCGGCGGTCATCGCGCAGCTCGCTCCGCTCCACGCGCGTGGGACGGGGACCGTAACCCTGGGCCTGCGCACTGCCAGTGAGGAGAAGGGCTGCGACCAGCGCGGATGCGATGCGGTTCATGGGGTGCGTCCTCGTGAGCTCAGGGCCCGCCGTCGTGTTCATGAGGACAGACGCATGCACCGTGGTTCTATTCAGCCCCCTACTCCTTGCGCACCAGCACGAACTCCACGCGGCGGTTCAGCTCGCGCCCGCGAGGCAGCAGGTTCGGCGCCTTGGGCCGCGTGTCGCCCAGGCCCACGGTTTCGATGCGCGACGCGTCCAGTCCCGCGTCGACCAGGGCCTTGGCCACGGCTGCGGCGCGGGCTTCGGACAGCGTCTTGCGGGCGGCCGCCGCGGGGCGTTCGCGGTTGTCGGTGTGGCCTTCAATGCGGAGCCGGAGCTTCTCGTCCCGCACGAACATGTCCATCAGCAGGGCCAGTCCCGCGGTCGTTCCGTTGCGTGGCGCGGCCTGCTTCTCCGCGAAGCGCGGCATGCGCGGCAGCTCCACGACCTCCTTCTTCAGGCGGACCTTCTGGGACTTCGACACCGGCGCCTTCGCCAGGGTGAAGGACACCGTGGGCACCGCCTCCCGGGAGAGCGTCACCTTTCGCGTCTGCGCCAGGTAGCCCTGGGACAGGACGTCCAGCCGGTACTCCCCGGGCGGCAACATGACCTCCACCGGCTTGCGCGCCTTGCGGTCCACCATCACCCGCTGCGGCGCCCCGGTGGCGGACTTCACGTACACGGTGGCCGCGGCGGGCCGCTTCCCCGCGAGCACCTTCAGCAGCAGCTTCGCGGGAGCCACCGGCCCTTGCTCTGGCGCCTCCACCGTCTTCACGGGCGTGGCAACGGGCGGCGTCGGCGAGATGGGGGCCGTCACGGGGGGCGGGGTCGGCTTCGCGGGAGCCTGCGCCACCGCGGCCACGGGCGCACCCGCATCCAGCACGTCGGGAATGGCCACGTCCGCCATGGCGGCCGTCATCTCCGCCTTCACGTCATGGGACAGCTTCAGCTTCAGCCGGGGGTCCGGCGCGGTGGGGTTGATGGCGGGCAGCACCCGCACCCGCGCCCGCAGGCCACGCTGCACCTGCACCGTCACCGACGCCGTCAGCTTCCAGAGGAAGCCGCTCTCCTCGCTGAAGAGGTTCCAGGATTCGTTGGCGTAGGTGACGTGCGAGACGAGCGTGTAGGAGCCCTCCTCCACCGTGAGCACCGCGAGCCGGTGCAGCCCAGGGCCGTTGAGCTTGTCCAGGCCGGGGATGGCCAGGGGCTGGCCGTTGACGAGGAAGTCCGCCTCCACCAGCTTGTAGCCGCGCGACGTGCCCGCTCCGGGAAGGCCCTCGAAGGAGATGACGATCTCCGGCGGCGGCGTCTTCACCATCTCCTGGAGCTGACGGTCCAGGTCCTCGCGCGCCCGCTGCTCCACGGCGGACGGCTCCGCCGCACGCGCGGAGGTGGCGAGCAGGGCCATGAAAACCAGAAGGGGAACTTGAACGGAGATGGCGGCCACGGGGGCTCACAGCATCGCACAACCTGGCGGCTCCGCGAGTTGTCCGCCACCCAGGCTGACGACCAGCCAACCCTCGGCCACCTTCCCTCCCCTGTCCATGTATCAGGCTGTATCTGGAGTGAAGGGACTTGTAGCTCCCATGCTGGGAGGTTTTCTCGCGCCGCGAGTTCCAGCTACCCACGAGGGCCGCATCAGCGCTACGCCTACGGGTATGACCGACTTCCAGTTCCAGGACATGCTGCCGCTGGGCAAGGACGAGACGCCGTACCGGCTGCTCTCCAAGGACCACGTCTCCACCTTCGAAGCCGGCGGCCGCACCTTCCTCCAGGTCGCGCCCGAGGCGCTCACCCTGCTCACCCGCGAGGCCATGCGCGACATCGCGCACCTGCTGCGCCCCGGGCACCTGAAGCAGCTCTCCCACATCCTCGAGGACCCCGAGGCGTCATCCAACGACCGCTTCGTGGCGCTGGAGCTGCTGAAGAACGCCAACATCGCCGCCGGCGGCGTGCTGCCCTCCTGCCAGGACACGGGCACCGCCATCGTCATGGGCAAGAAGGGCCAGTACGTCATCACCGGTGGCAATGACGAGGAGGCCATCTCCCGCGGCGTGTTCGAGACGTACCAGACGTCGAACCTGCGCTACTCGCAGATGGCGCCGCTGGACATGTACAAGGAGGTCAACACCGGCAACAACCTGCCCGCGCAGATCGAGCTCTACGCGACGGACGGTGACGCCTACAAGTTCCTCTTCATGGCGAAGGGCGGCGGCTCCGCCAACAAGAGCTACCTGTTCCAGGAGACGAAGGCGCTGCTCAACCCGCAGAGCCTGCTGAACTTCGTGGACGCGAAGATCCGCTCGCTGGGCACCGCGGCCTGTCCGCCGTACCACCTGGCCATCGTCATTGGCGGCACCTCCGCCGAATACGCGCTGAAGACGGCCAAGTACGCCTCCGCCCGCTACCTGGATTCGCTCCCCACCGAGGGCAACAAGCTGGGTCGCGGCTTCCGCGACGTGGCGCTGGAGCAGGAGATCCTCAAGCTCACGCAGCGCACCGGCATTGGCGCGCAGTTCGGCGGCAAGTACTTCTGCCACGACGTGCGCGTCATCCGCCTGCCCCGCCACGGCGCGTCCTGCCCGGTGGCCATCGCGGTGTCGTGCTCGGCGGACCGGCAGATCCTGGGGAAAATCACCCAGGACGGCATCTTCCTGGAGCAGTTGGAGGCCGACCCGGCGAAGTACCTGCCGGAGACGACGGACGGGGAGCTGGGCGGCGAGGTGGTGAAGATCGACCTCAACCGCCCCATGAGCGAGATTCGCGCGGAGCTGTCGCGCTACCCCATCAAGACGCGCCTGTCGCTCAGCGGCCCCCTGGTGGTGGCGCGCGACATCGCCCACGCGAAGATCAAGGAGGTGCTGGACGCCGGCAACGGCATGCCCCAGTACCTCAAGGACTACATGGTCTACTACGCGGGCCCGGCGAAGACGCCGGAAGGCTATGCCTCGGGCTCCTTCGGCCCGACGACGGCCGGCCGCATGGACGCGTACGTGGACCAGTTCCAGGCCGCGGGCGGCAGCTTCGTGATGCTGGCCAAGGGCAACCGCTCCCCCGCCGTCACCGAGGCCTGCAAGAAGCACGGTGGCTTCTATCTGGGCTCCATCGGCGGCCCGGCGGCGCGGCTGGCCAAGGACTGCATCACCAAGGTGGAGGTGCTCGAGTACGCCGAGCTGGGCATGGAGGCCGTGTGGAAGATTGAAGTGGTGGACTTCCCGGCCTTCATCGTCGTGGACGACAAGGGCAACGACTTCTTCGCCAACATCAACAAGCCGTCGGCGGCGAAGAAGGCCTGAACGGGAGCCACCCGCCCCTGACGCTCAGGGACGAGGCGGCTCCCCGACCTTGGGAGCCGCCGTGGCGGAGGCGCGGCGCTTCGGGATGATGGAGCGCCGTGGCCCCCTGAGGGCCACGCCCAACAGCATGGTGGCAGGGAGCAGCATTCCCAGCCCCTGACTGAAGTTGTCAGGGGGCTTCACGATGGCCCCCAACACCAACACGGAGAACAGCAGGCCACAGACGAGCCGGACGGCGAGAGCGTTCACGCCTCCAGCCTAGACAGCCCGTGGCCGCTGTCCACCGGCCCGTACCGCGGGGCTACCAGATCTTGACGCGCTGCTCGGGCGGCAGCCAGTTGGCGTCCCCCTGCTTCACGCCGAAGGCCTCGTAGAACTCCGGCATGTTCCGCACCACGCCGTTGACGCGGTACTGCGGCGGCGAGTGGGGGTCGGTCAGCAGCATCTGCCGCATGGCATCGTCCCGGTACACGCCACGCCAGATCTGCCCCCAGCCCAGGAAGAAGCGCTGGTCGCCGGAGAAGCCGTCGATGACGGGCGGCATCTTGCCCTGGGTGGACAGCTTGTAGGCCTGGTACGCCACGGTGAGGCCGCTCAGGTCGCCGATGTTCTCGCCCAGCGTGAGCTTGCCGTTGACGTTCATGGCATCCAGCGGGCTGAAGCCGTTGTACTGATTCACCAGCATGTTGGTGCGCTGCTCGAAGCCCGACTTGTCCTCGGGCGTCCACCAGTCACGCAGGTTGCCGTCGCCGTCGGAGCGGCTGCCCTGGTCGTCGAAGCCGTGGCTGAACTCGTGGCCGATGACGCCGCCGATGGCGCCGTAGTTCGTCGCGTCGTCCGCCTCCGGATTGAAGAACGGCGGCTGGAGGATGGCGGCCGGGAAGACAATCTCGTTCATCGTGGAGCTGTAGTAGGCATTCACCGTCTGCGGCGTCATGCCCCACTCCTCGCGGTCGATGGGCTTGCCCAGCTTGCCCACCGCGCGCTGGTGATCGAACAGCTCGCCCCGGCGGACGTTGCCCACCAGATCACCGGCGACGATGTCCAACGACGAGTAATCCCGCCACTTGTCCGGGTAGCCAATCTTCACGCCGAACTTCTCCAGCTTGGCCTGGGCCTGCGCCTTGGTGGCGGGGCTCATCCAGTCCAGTCCGTCGATGCCCTTGCGGAAGGCCTCACGCAGGTTGGCCACCAGCTCCTGCATGCGCTTCTTGGAGTCGGGGCTGAAGTGGCGCTCCACGTAGAGCTGGCCCACGGCCTCGCCGACGACCTCGTTCACCTGGGCCACGCCGCGCTTCCAACGCGGGCGGTTCTCCTCCAAGCCCTGGAGCGTCTTGCCGCGGAACTCGAAGTGCGCCTGCTCGAAGGCGCTGCTGAGCAGCGGCGCGCGGGTGTCCAGCACCTTCAGCGCCAGGTACTGCTTGATGACCGGCAGCGGCGTGGACTTCAGCAACCCGCCCAGGGACTCCAGGTAGTCCGGCTGACGGACGATGACGGAGGGCGTGGCCTCCGCACCGGACGCCTTGAGGAAGCGGCCCCAGGAGAAGCCCGGGGTCAGCGCGTCCAGCTCCGCGACCGTCTTGGGGTTGTACGTCTTCTCGCGGTCGCGGTTGCGTGCCCGGTCCCACTGCTTCGCGGCCAGCGCCGTCTCGAACGCCATCACGTCCTGGGCGGCCTTCTTCGCGTTCTTCTCACCGGCCAGCGTGAGCAGCTTCTCGATGTAGGCCACGTACGCGGCGCGGACCTCGACGAAGCGCGGCTCCTGCTTGGTGTAGTAGTCCCGGTCCGGAAGGCCCAGGCCCAACTGCGTGGCGTAGACGGTGTACCGCGTGGCCTGCTTCTGGTCCTGGCCCACGAAGATGCCGAACGGCACCGGCACGCCTTCGCGCAGCAGCGTCGCGAACAGCTCCGGCAGCGCGTCCGAGCGCTTCACGGCCTTCACGCGCTCCAGTTCGTCGCTCACCGGCTTCAGGCCCAGCGACTCGATGTGCTGGGTGTCCATGAAGCTGTTGTAGAGGTCACCCACCTTCTGCGCGGTGGAGCCGGGGTGGCGCTCCTTCGCCGCGGCGGACTCCTCGATGATGGCGCGCATGGCCAGCTCGGCCTTGTCCGCCAGCTCGATGAAGGTGCCGTAGCGCGCGCGGTCCGCGGGGATGGACGTCGTCTTCAGCCAGTTGCCGTTGACGAAGGCGTAGAAGTCGTCCTGCGGCCGGACATCGCGGTCCAGGTGCTTCAGCTCCACGCCCAGCGAACGCACGGCTTCCGTGGAAGCGGCCTGGACGGCGGGCACGGCCGAAGCAGGCGCGTCATCGGAGGGGGTCGGCTGCTGCGTGGTGGCACAGCCGGTGAGGAGCAGGGTGCCCAAGGCGCTGCGGGTCCAGGCACGGCGGGAGAAGGTCTTCAGGGGGCTCAATGCGGCTCCGTGAGGAAATGAGGGGCGGCGAATGCTGCCAGACGCGGAGGGTCGTCGTCCCTCCGGGCAGGCAGGAAAAACACCCGGGCCCGTCCCCTATTCCATGGAGCGGGCCCCACCCGCACCTTTCGCGCGGTGGGGCCCCCTCGCAGCGTGCGCTAGCGCTGCGGCTGGCCCAGCACCGGCGCCGGTACAGGCGTGGGCGCTGGCGCGGCGGGCGGGGCGGCGGGCGTCACCGCGACGTCCTGGGCCAGCGCGTCCACGTCGTGGAAGCCCTTGGCGCTCACCTCGGCGCCCCGGTACAGGGCCCAGCCCGGCAGGCCGCGCTGGTAGGCGCGCGTCATGTGCCAGAGCTGAAGTCCACTGTTGGACACGAACAGGTACATCGACCGCTTCGGGTTCCACGGATTCGGCAGCGCGACGGCCAGGCCATCATCCGGGCGGCCGTACGTCTTGCCCTGCCAGCGGAAGTAGCGCCGCCCCAGCTCCACGGGGAGCTTCTTCTCGGTCGCCAGCCGCGCCAGCAGCGCGTTGTCCTCCGCGCCGCCGAAGAGCACCAGGTCCCGGTCCGCCAGCTCCGCGTCCGTCACCTCGGCGTCCGGCTTGATGGGCATCAGGTACTCCACGAACGCGTCGGCCAGCACCTCCCGGTAGCCCAGCGCCAGCGTGCGCATGGACTCCGTCTGGCGCGCCGTGCCGTGCACCAGGAGCAGCTTCTCCCAGGCGTCGAGCTGGTTCGACAGCGTCTGGTGCTGCTCCCGCGGCACCGGGATGTCATTGCCGGCGTTGAACACCACGCGGACGGGTGGCTCCGCCGTGCGGAAGGTGAACGTCTCGTTGAGGCCCTTCACCTCCACGCGCTCCAGCGTGGCGCCCTTCGCGGTGCGCACCTCCACCATCGCAACGAAGTGCCAGGGGCGCGAGCCGGGCTGCTCCACCTTCAGCGTCACCTCGTAGCCGTCCTTCACCTGCGCGGCGCTGGTGCGGATGCGCGGCTGCGGCAGTCCGGTCTGCTCCACCCACTGCGACACGAAGAGGCCCACGTCCCTGCCGGTGGCCTCCAGCACCGCGCGCTTGAAGTCCGCGGTGGTGACGTTCTTGTTGGCGTAGCGGCCATGCAGGGCGTTCATCGCCTTGGAGAAGTGGGCGTTGCCCAGCAGCAACCGGAGCTGGTGCAGCAGGAAGGTGCCCTTGATGCGCGGCAGCATGTAGGCGCCGTAGCGGCCGTAGTCCGTCTTCGCGGAGGCTGGCACCACGTCCGCCTCGCGCGAGGTGGTGAAGAGGTAGCGCGCGTTGAGGTCGGCCAGGGCGTTGCGCTGGTACTCGAAGGCCTTGTCGGACGAGTCTCCGTCCGCCGGCAGGTCCTTGAGCAGCTTCCAATACGCGGCGGTGCCGCTGACCAGCCAGTTCTCTCCGTCCGTCGCCGGGAACATGGTGTTGGCCCACAGCAGGGGCCTGCCGAAGACGAGCGCGTCCTTCACCTTCGACACGTCGCGCTTCAGCGCGGCCGGCTCCGTGGGAGGCGTCCACCCCTTGCGCGCGGCCCCCAGCTTCTCCGCGACGAAGACGGGGCTGAAGGCCGTGTAGCCCAACGACAGGTGCGGCGTGGCGCCAGGCAGGTCGGGAATCCACCGGCCGCCCACCATCTTCTCGCGCAGCGTCGTCTTGCCGTAGTGGGCCAGGAACATCAGCTTCTGGGCCATCTCCGACGTGGTGACCTTGCCATCACACGCGTGGGGCCGGTTGATGGGGCTGGAGGCCATCATCCGGATGGCGGTGTCCAGGTCGAAGCCCTTCTTGCCGTACTTTGCGTAGTACTCCCAGAAGGCGATGTCGCGGTTCCAGGTGTTGAAGGACAGGTCCACCGGAGCGTTGTCCGGGTTGGGCACGTACTCCTTGCGCACCTCCAAATCCCGGTTGTTGTTGTTGGCCCAGATGAAGTCCTTGAGATTGCCCGGCGTGTCCCCGGCCTGCCCCTTGCCGCCGGTGCGCCACAGGCGCGTCTTCTTCGTCCCCAGCAGCAGGCACGCGCCCTCATCCGTCTTCGTGTCCGCCAACGTCCAGTCGTTGGTGTAGAGGCCGTTGTTGCCGTCCTTCATGATGCGGGCGACGTCGTCGATGGACGACGCGTACTGCGCGGCCTTGCGGATGCGGTTGCTCTGGGGCGTGCCATTCATGTCGAACGGCGACTGCCCCACCGTCGTCTCGCCAATGACGATGCCGGCGGCATTGACGTACCAGTCCGAGCCGCTGTGAATGCCACCCGGGAAGGTCTGCATCACGAAGCGGTGGCCCTTGGTGGGCTTCACGTCCAGCACCACGTCCCAGTGCACGCCCGTGTAGCCGCCCCACATGAAAATCTGTCCCATGATGGCGCGGCCATCCGGGGTGGCGGATTTGGTGGCCACGAAGGAGGAGCAGTGGTCCCCCTTCCCCGCCCGCTCCGCGTCCTCTTCCGCCTTGAGGAAGGTGCGGCCGGTGAGCGGCGTGCCCGTGGCCCGGTTCGCCTCGGCGAGCTGCCCCGCGTCCACGGCGGAGTTGAGCGTGACGATGTCCAGCAGGTCCAGCTCGCGGTCCTTGAACTTCGCGCCCGCCTTGTTGGCGCCGTCCGCGATGCCCTTCATCTCCTCCAGGAACTCCGCGTCGTACTTGCGCAGGAAGAGCGCGTCCGCGAGCAGCCGCTGGTGGTTCCACCCCTTGGAGGCGTCCGTCCTGTCCTTCTCGATGCCGAGCTTCTCCATGTAGCGGACGATTTCCTGCGGCACCAGCTGGCCGAACTGGTGGCCCCGCTCGTAGGGCTCGCCCTCGATGTGGACGTAGATCCACCCGCCCTCGTCATAGCGGAAGCCCTTGCCGGCCCAGCGCACCGACTCCAGCGGAATGTAGGCGGTGATGTCGTCCACCTTCTCGATGCGGACGTCGTCGAACCAGGCGGTGCCCGTGGCCTTGCCGTTGCGGCCCAGGTGGAGCTGCACCCGGTCCGAGGACTGGGTGGCGAAGAAGAGCACCGACGCGCGGCCTCCCGCTTCCGCTGCGGGCGCGGGTGAGCAGTTGGTGAAGGGGAAGCTCTTCATCGACAGGCAGGCGCCATGCGCCGTGGGGTAGCGCGCCTGCGGGTCCGTCTGGACGCCTCGCGTGCGCACCCAGGCGCTGAGCCGATAGAGCTGGCCCACCTGGAGCTTCATCGCCTCGGATTCCACCGTTGTCTCGGCGCCGCCCACCGGGTTCTCGATGGCCAGGCCGCGAGTGCCCTCCACCTTCGCCGCGGCGCTGCCGGATGCCTTCCCCTGCCCTCGGGACTTCCAGAAGGCGGGGAGCGAGCCGGAGCCGCCCGCAATCTCGAAGTTCCCGTTGGGCACGGCGACGGGCGTGGAGGCGGGCGCGGCGGCCCAGGAGGGTGCCGCGTGAAGCGTGCTCGCGGACAACAGCAGCGCGCCAAGCAGCTTGGACGTCATGCGAAAGGAGGACATGAGGCTCCCAGCCCGGAAGGGACACCGGGCGACGGGTAGAGGTGGCCGGGGCGCATGACACCCCCGCCATCCCCGAGCGTCAATCGCGATACTCCACGACGCGGCGATGACGCACGGCGGCTTCCACGCTGTCCACCCGTCCGTCCCTCAGCGAAGGACCCAGGCGCTCGTGCGGAGCAGCAGCCGGGCCGCGCGCCGCACGGTGTCCACGCGGCGCGCCGCGGTCGCTGGCGGGGTGACGGGCGCATCCCAGTCGAAGGTGCGGAGCCGGTTCAGGAAGCCCTGTTGGACGCAGCCCTCCAGGCTGAAGACGTGGAGGTCATGCGTCCAGCGCACCGCCAGACGCAGGTCGCGCGAGAACTCCGTCCAATCCAGGGGCTTCGCGGCGAAGGCGCCGGGTAGCTCCACGCCCCCGCCCGTGATGCCCACCGCCAGGGACTGACTTCCGGGCCCGTAGCTCCAGAGCACGGAGGGGCCATGGGGCCGCAGGAAGCTGGTGTAGAGCATGAGGACCTCACGGTCCGCCGGCAGGTCGAGCACTCCCGCCAGCCGCTGTACCAGCGTGGAGCGCGACTCCCGCTCGTCCACGATGATGGGGAACTGGTAGGCATCCACCCGGTAGCCGTCCGCGCGGATGCGCTCCATCAGCCGCGCGTACCCGGCCCTCGCGTCCCGGACGCGGTGCCCCTGCACGAGCCTGGGCAGGATTTCGCCCAACTGCCGCCACCCACCCTCCATCCACCGTCGCAGCTCGCGGATGTCCGGTTCGATGTCCAGCCCCACGCCCTCCCACGTCAAGTGGTGCTCGGCCGTCCATGCCTGGAAGGCCTCGTAGCGCGCCGTGGCCTGCGCCACATTGCCCGCATGGAACCAGTAGCCCTCGTCGGTGGGCAGCAGCAGCCACGCCGTGACGGGAATGCCCATCCGGTTCAGCCGCTGGACCACCTGGGCCCGCTCCGGCCCCAGGTCGAGCAGGCCCAGGCTCACCCCGGCCTCCAGCGCCGCCAGGTCCTCCACGACGCCAGGAGTGGCGAATAGCTCACGCAGAGGCTCCGCCTCCAACTCGCAAAAGAAGGTCAGCATGTGAGGTTTCATGTCAGCCTCGCGCCTCCCCGCGCACCGCTCGACGTCCGTGCGCCATATCACCGTGAAGGAGCCACATGGAGTTCCACAAGGGCCGGCTGTTCGATCACGTCCATCTGCGCGTCCAGGACCTCGATGCCAGCAAGCGATTCTACCGCGCGGTGCTGGACGTGTTGGGCGTGCCCTTCTTCAGCGAGAGTCCACACCACCCCGGCTACTACGGCGCGTTCGTCCTGGACCCGGATGGGAACAACATCGAGGCCGTGTTCCATGGCCCGGTGACGCGCTCGGCGGAGTCCGTGGTGATGAAACCAACGTTCTGACGCGGAGCGTCTGCCTGGCCGCGAACCAGCAGCGGTGTCTTCCGGTTCGCACCCGCGGCCGTATGCCGCTGGACGCTCGGGCACCCCGGGCGTCAGAAGCTGGACGGGATGTCCCGCGCGCTGACGCGAGGGTGACCTGCGATGATTACGAGCAGCTCATGGCGTCCCCAGATGGCACCGACACCCTGCTCCTCATCGAGAGCGTCAAGCCCCGGCTCCGAGGTGTCTCCCACGCCGTGGCCTTCGTGGCGGCGCTGCTCGGGTGCATCCAACTGGCGCTGATGCCAGTGCGCGGCCCCCAGTACCTGGCCGACCTCGTGTTCGGTGGCAGCATGGTGCTGATGTTCGGCGTGAGCGCCACCTACCACCGCTTCACCTGGGGCATGGACGCGTACCGGCGCATCCAGCGCTTCGACCACGCGGCCATCTACATCCTCATCGCGGGCTCATTCACGCCCATGGCCACGCTGGACACCACGGGTGACACCAGCCTGTACCTACTCTGGTTGATGTGGATCGCCGCGCTGACGGGCGCGGGCCTCACGCTCCTGGGCGTGCACACCTCGCGAGGGCTGCGCTCCGCCCTCTACGTCGCGCTGGGCGCCGTGGCCACGCCGGTGATGCTGCGGCTACCCGAGGTGATTGGCTCCGGGCGCGTCGCGTGGCTCGTGCTGGGCGGAGTGCTCTACGCCGTGGGCGCGGTCATCTATGCGCGCCGCTGGCCCGACCCGATTCCCACCGTCTTCGGCTACCACGAAATCTTCCACCTGCTCGTCGTGGCCGCGGCGGGCGTGCATTACGCCGTCATCCTGGACATCGTGGGCGGCGCCTGACGCCGGTGTGACAGCGCTATCGCCGGTGGCAACTGTCGTAGGGCCATTCCCGCTCGCGCTCGCAGCGGACGAAACAGGCGTAGCAGTCTCCCACCCAACGTCCCCGCCCCGCGTCCTTGCACCGGGCATGGGTGTCCACGCAGCGCCGCTTCCATCCCGCCTTCGCGCCGTCGTCCCGATTCGCCTCGCGCTCCTTCGCCACGGCCTGGATTTCCGCCAGATACACGACGGCTTCCGAGGCCGAGAGACCGCACAACTCAGGTTGCGCCGGATGACGCTGGAGGCAACACGAGATGGTGTCGAGACACGTCGTGGCGGGCGTGGAGACTTCGCGACGGCTGGCAGCGGCCGTGGCGCCGCTGGAGCAGCCCAGCGCCAGGCTCGCGAGCACGATGAGGAGGGACGCGGAGAGTTTCGTCTTCGGCATGGAAGAGGCCTAGAACACGAGGCCCCTTCCACCGACCATCACCCTGGATGGGTATTCCCAGGGCGTCCGCGCCGCCTCGGCGTCCGCGGTTTCAGTACGACCAGGGGAAGCGCTTGAAGTCGCGCTTGCGCTTCTGGACGAAGGCGTCGCGGCCTTCCTGCGCCTCGTCGGTGCCGTAGGCCAGGCGGGTGGCCTCGCCCGCGAAGAGCTGCTGGCCCACCAGTCCGTCGTCGGGCAGGTTGAACGCGTACTTCAACATCTTGATGGCCGTAGGGCTCTTCGTGTTGATCTCCGCCGCCCACTCCAGCGCGAACTCCTCCAACTGCGCATGGGGCACCACGGCGTTGACCATGCCCATCTGGAAGGCCTCCTCCGCCGAGTAGTTGGCGCCCACGAAGAAGATCTCCCGCGCCCGCTTCTGACCAATCTGCCGCGCCAGCAGCGCAGAACCGTAGCCCGCGTCGAACGACGCCACGTCCGCGTCCGTCTGCTTGAACACCGCGTGCTCCTTGCTTGCGATGGTCATGTCACAGACGACGTGAAGGCTGTGCCCACCGCCCACGGCCCAGCCGGGCACCACGGCGATGACGGCCTTGGGCAGGAAACGAATCTGCCGCTGAACCTCCAGGATGTGGAGCCGGCCCAGGCGCGCGGGGTCGGACTCACCCTCCTCGCCCTCGTACTTGTAGCCGTCCTTGCCGCGGATGCGCTGGTCACCACCGGAGCAGAAGGCCCAGCCGCCATCCTTGGGCGACGGCCCGTTGCCCGTGATGAGCACGCACCCCACGTCCGTCATGAAGCGCGTGGCCTCCAGCGCGCGGGACAGCTCATCCACGGTGCGGGGCCGGAAGGCGTTGCGGACCTCCGGGCGGTTGAACGCGATGCGGACCGTGCCCTGGTCCACCGCGCGGTGGAAGGTGATGTCCTTGAACTTGAAGCCCTCGACGGCCTTCCAGCGCGCCGGATTGAAGATGTCCGAGACCATGGTGTTCTCACTCGGGGGGAGAGAAGTGGATGCGCGCGGACCCTAGGCGCAGCGGCAGCGCCCGTCCAGGGATGCGCGCGCAGCCCGCACGGGCGCCATCTGTCCGAACCTCGCGGAAGTGATCAGACCCTGGCCGGAGCCCTCCGTTGGGTGCCCTACAGCGACACGCTGCACCACCCGGGCCCTGCTTGTGCGCGACGGGAAGAGGGGTGTTCCCTTCCGCCATGCAAGTCCTGAGTGAGGGAGAACCATGCACCTGGACCCGAGGTTCCTACTGCACCGACGCGCAGTGCTGACCGCGATGGTGGGAGGCGCGGCCGCCTCCGTTCTGGGCTGCCGGAGAAAACCGACGTCCAACCCCACGCCGGAAGGCGTCTACATCCCAGACGTGAAGTCGGGCGAGGACGTCTTCGGCTACGTCCAGCGGCTCCGGGGCGCCTTCGACGACACGCTCTACAAGCAGGTGCTGGGCGCGGCCAATACCTTCAAGGAAGGCGACGCGCTCGTGGGCGTCGCCGCCGCGGATGAGAACTCGCGTGCGAATGCGCGCAGGCTCTTGGGGCACACGCGGCTGGAGGACGTGCGGCGACACCCTTTGCACCAGGATGCGTTGCACGCACTGAGCCTGGAGGCCGAGGACTCGCAGGCGGCGACGCTTACGGCGGACTGGACGTTGGGACGGTTGAGGAAGTTCCTGCTGGAGTCCGACGAGGCGGCCATTCATGCCATCGGCCCCGGGCTGGGCAGCGATACCATTGGCTGCGTCGTCAAACTGATGAGTGACGCGGAGCTCATCGCGCTGGGAAGCAAGGTGTTCAACCCACTACCAGGCAGCAAGGTGGGCGCGCGGGGCTACATGGGGGCGCGCATCCAGCCCAACTCGCCCACTGACAACGTGGACGACATCCGCTGGCAGGTGTTCGACGGTTTCTCATACGCGGTGGGTGACGTGGTGCTGGGATGCAACCCGGTGTCCTCCACGCCGGAGTCCGTGGCCGCCATCGAGTCCGCCCTGCTCGAGGTGCTGGTGACCTTCGGACTGACGGACGTGCTTCCCCACTGCGTGCTGTCCCATATCGACGTGCAGGCGGAGGTGGAGCGGCGGCAGCCCGGCACCACGGGCGTCTGGTTCCAGAGCATCGCTGGCAGCGACAGCGCCAACGCGACCTTCGACATCTCCGTGGAGAAGATGCTCGCCTACGCGGACGGGCGCACGGGGCCTTACGGGCTCTACTTCGAGACGGGCCAGGGCGCGGACTTCACCAACGGCCATGGCCACGGCTACGACATGGTCCTCCACGAGTCGCGCAAGTACGGCTTCGCGAGGGCCCTGTCCCAACGTGTGGCCCGGGCGCGGCAGGGCGCGGCGCCATGGGTGCACCTCAACGACGTCGCGGGCTTCATCGGGCCGGAGGTGTTCCGCACCCGTGAACAGCTGGTGCGCTGCTGCCTGGAAGACATCGCCATGGGCAAGCTGCACGGGCTCACCATTGGCCTGGACATCTGCTCCACGCTGCACATGGACGTGTCACTGGACGACCTGGACTGGTGCATCGAGCGCATCATGCCGGCGAATCCGGCGTACCTCATGTCGCTGCCCACGAAGAACGACCCGATGCTGGGCTACCTCACCACCGGGTTCCAGGACCACGTCCGCATCCGCGAGCAGTTCGGCTACAAGGTGGATGACCGGATGTGGGCCTTCTTCCAGCGCCTGGGCGTCATCGACGCGGAGGGCAAGCCCACTCGCCACTTCGGTGACCCGGTCTGGGTCTATCTCCAGTACCTGCGCGCGAAGGGCGACAGCCGGCCGGAGGCGGACATCCGGGCGGACGCGGAGCAGCAACTGTCGGCGATTCGTGCGCGCGGCGTGCCCATGGCGCGTGGGCACGGCACGCACCCGTGGGACCTGGAACCCGCGCTGGACGCGGAGTTGCGCCGCGTCTACGTGGACTCGAAGAAGAGCCTGTGGACGGAGCTGACGCCCGCCTTCATCACCGCCGTGCCGGAGGGCGTGCGGCTGGTGTCGAAGTCGCAAGACCGGACGGAGTACATCCTCCACCCGGAGACGGGCGAGCAGCTCGACGCCTCGTCCCTGGAGGCGGTGCGCGCGATGAGGGCACGCCATGCGGGACGGTATGACGTGCAGTTGATGGTGTCCGACGGGCTCAACGCACTGGCCATCATGGACGAGGGACAGCTCGCGCCCTATCTGGAGACACTGCGCGCGGCGCTGATTGCCGCCGGGTACCAGCCTGCTCCAGAGCATCTGGTGCTCACGTCCGGTCGCGTGCGCGCGGGGTACCGCGTGGGCGAAGCGCTGTACGCGGGCATGGAGGACGCGGCCCGGCACCGGGGCCTCATCCACGTCATTGGCGAACGGCCCGGCACCGGCCACCACACCTTCTCCGCGTACATCACCGCGCCTTCCGGAGCCGTCTGGTCCCAGCCCGGCAAGGTGGACCACAACATCACCCGCGTGGTGTCCGGCGTCGCGCTCACGGCGTATGCGCCCTCACTGGCTGCGCCGGAGACAGTGCGGCTGCTTCAACAACTGGCGCCCCGGGGCGGATGACGTCCAGGGGCGACGACGGGGGGCAGACGCTCCGCCCCGGGCAATGGCCACTCACACCGGCTGTGAGCCATTGACCGCCGCGACGTGCCGTCAGTCGTGGATGCAGTCCCACCATCGAGCGCCCGTCGATTCATCGACCGAGGGACGCCCGATGGCGGGGTACGGCGTGGGTCAATCCACGACCGCCGTGGCTTCAATCTCGACGAGGACGCCCGGCTCGAAGAGCACGGAGACACCAATCAGCGAGGCTGGCGCCGGCACGATGTTCAACTCCTTGGAGACCTGCTCGATGCCGGCCAGGAAGTCCGGCATCCGCTCGTGCTTCCAGTCGACCACGTAAATCGTCAGCCGAACGACGTCGTTGAACGTCGCACCGGCCGCCGCGAGAGCGATGGCGACGTTGCGGTAGGCCTGCGCGACCTGCCCAGCCAGATCTCCTCGTGCGACGAGCTGCCCATCCGCGTCGTACGCGACCTGCCCTGCGATGTGCACCTGCCTGCTGCCGGTGGCGACCGCCACCTTCCGGTACACGTCGGGCTTCATCATTCCTTCGGGGTTCATCAGGGTGACAGGCATGGGTGCTCTCCAATGAGTGAGGTTGAGGAAAGGAGCGATTGCCGGACGCGTATACCGAGCCCACTGACGAACGGCGTTCCCCACTCCAGCGACAGGAGGGCTACAATCAAGAGCCCGCCATGAAACGCGCCCATCTGGATGAGATCTTCGCCTTCATGGCCGTCGTGGACGCGGGCAGTTTCGTCAGCGGTGGCCGAGCCATCGGGCTGACGCGCTCGGCGGCTGGCAAGGCCCTGGCCCGGCTGGAATCCCGCCTGGGGGTGCGTCTGCTCAATCGCACGACGCGCCACCTGAGTCTCACCGACGATGGCCGTGTCTTCCATGAGCATTGCCAACAAGTCCTGGCGGCTTTGGATGATGCGGAAGCCAGCGTTGGAGACCACACGGGCACGCCCCGGGGCGTCTTGCGAATCACCGTGCCCGACGCATTCGGCAGACTGCATGTCCTGCCCGTGCTGAAGAAATATCTGCAGACCTGGCCCGACGTGCAGGTGGAGGTGAGCTTCACCGATCGCGTCGCGGACATCATCGAGGAGGGTTACGACCTGGCCGTGCGCATCAATGTCACCAGCACCGATACGCGACTGGTGTCCCGGCTCGTGGCGCAACATCGGGTGTTCGTCTGCGCCGCCCCCTCGTACCTGGCCGCGCGCGGCGAACCCCAGACATTGGAGGAGCTCGCGACGCATGATTGCCTGCTCTTCAGTAGCCGGGCGCGACGACAGCGCTGGCGACTGCGCCCGAAGGGCGGCGCCTATGTGACCGTGGAGGGTCAAAGCCGCCTACGGCTCGACAGCGGCGAGGCCATCCGGGACGCGGCTGTCGCGGGACTGGGCATCGCCTTTCTTCCCAGCTTTCTGGTCGACGAAGACCTGGCGCGTGGACGCCTCAAGGCGCTGCTGCCGTCATGCGAGACGGAGGTCGTCCGGATCATGGCGTTCTACCCGAGCAAACGTCACCTGCCAGCCAAGGTGCGGCGCTTCATCGACCTGTTGGTCGAGCAATAGCGCGCGAAGGCGCCCCCCGCGGTGGCTCAGGTATCCGTGAGGCGGAGGACCTCCAAGCGCCCCGGGCGCGAGAAGTACCGAGCGTGCTGAGTCTTGCGAATGCGGCAGGAGACCAAATCTCCTGCCGCCAATTCGCGAGCCTGTCCCGGCTCCGCCGGGACATAGACTCGAATCGTCGAGCCCTCGATGCCCCTTGAGAGATTGGCGAAGCCCTCGACGGCCTGCACGTGTGTGACGGTGAGCTCGAGAAGACCATGGTGTAGAACGTCACTCTGCTGACGCCATGAGAGGACTTGCCCCCTCACATCGGCCCAGTTCTCCTGAATCTGCACCATAAGCGTCATCCCTCGAGGCCAGCACCGCGTGCTCACTCAGGCCAGTCATTGACAAGTTGCTGCAGGACGTCTCTGGTTTTCTGTGCCCTGTTGACTTCAACACGAGCCGTCATTGTCATCCCGGAAGGGCTGATGTCGGAAATGGACACGCAACTGTCACGCCCGGAATACGAACGGGAGCTCGGATGGGTGTTGAAATCAAAGCGAGCATTACCAGAGCGACCTGGGAATGGATCCCCGTCGTCGCCCCGGTTGACGGCACGGTCCAAGTCCTCCAAGGCATCCGCCTGAACCAAGCGAACTCTGGGATGGACTTCGTTCGTATTGTCCGGAATGGACTCATCCACGTGATACACGAGCAGTCCCGAACCCGGCAGGAATCTGTCGTACTGGTTCTGCTGGCGGTTCTCGACCAGGAAGTACTCGGAGCCCGGCACCCCGTTCTTCCAAAGCCTGTGCACCGAGTGCTCCGTCTTGACGTCAGCGAAGTTCACGCTCTTGTTGGCGGTGTAGTTGACGATGGAGACCCATCCCTGCCTGGCCTTGCACCAAGCGGATGGATGGGCCGGGACATCGCCTTTGTTGTTCCAGCTTCCACCCGCCATCAAGCACCAGTTCCCGAGCCCTTCCGAGGAGCCATCCGCGTCGTACAGGTCCGGCCAGCCGAACACGAGGTGCCCGATTTCATGGCAACAGACGCCAATCTTCGCATCCTCCGGGATGGTCAAATACCCGAAGATCTTCGCCCCCTGCGCATTGTGTTCCCCGCCGACAAGAACCCACTTGTGCGACCAGATGTCACCAGCGCTGCCGGTCTGCTCCGCGCCACCGCCTGAGTGGACCACGATGAACGCGTCGACGAAGCCGTTTCCATCGTTGTCGTAGGGCGCGAAGTCCACGCTGGCCGCGGCTTCGGCGGCATGCCTCGCCATGGTCCGCGCGTTGGGCTCCGGATTGTCAGTGCCCGAACCGTTCCCAGCGTACTGGGCCAGCTTGCAAGGCATGCGATACGGACCGACGACCTGCCCCACGATGTCGACGAGCCCATGACTGGCCTCCTCGAAATATTCCCGCACACTTCCTGTCTGGATCTTCCCTTGTGAGAAGAACAGGTCCTCGAATTCCTGCCGGCTTCGATTCATGGGCCTGTCTTCGAAGTCGACGAGGACGACGATGACGCGCACTTGCCCCCGAAGTGGCTGGCGCTCAAGGGCGAAGCTGCGGACCCGATTCGGCCCGGTCCCCAGCGGGAAATACGAGCCTGGGATGATGAGGCCGTCGTTCAACCCCATGGCGTGCGTCTCACGAAGGAGAAGCCGTCGGCCAAAGAGGTTCTCCGATACGGCCTGGATACCCTGGAAACGCTCCTTCATCCTGCTCCGGAGTTCTGGACTTGGAGGAACGCGGCAAAGCCGCTCGATAGGTGAATGCTCGCTGCACATGTCCCACCCCTTTCGCCAGGCCTGACACCCAGACACCTCTTGTCCGACTGTCTCATCCTGGCTCCTGTCTGAGCTGCACAGTCAGTGCCAGAACCTTCTCCGCGAGGGGGCTGTCTTCGAAGCAACCCCTGGTTCGAACCAGCGGACGACATGGACCGCGCAAAGGGCTGCCCACTGAACTGTCGTTGCACTCGGACTCATCAAGGGGGCCTGCGAAAAGGGATGAAGAGAGAAGATGTTTGGGACGACTGCCGGCCTGGGAGCCACGCCCCCTCACCTGCCCAGTGCGGCGCAGAAGCAGCGCGACCTCGACGTATTCGGCTTTTTCGCGACCAAGCGCCTGCTGGGCGGCGCCCAAACGCTCGTGGCGCATGTCAGACGCTCCGAGTAGGGTGGTGCTCAGTCACGCCACCATGAATCCCGCCGAGAAAGCCGCCCTCTTCCTCGAGCGCCTCCGGGAAGCCCATCCGGATGCGCGCTACGAACTCAACTGGTCCACGCCTTTCGAGCTGCTCGTCGCCACCATCCTGGCCGCGCAGTGCACCGACGAGCGCGTCAACCGCGTCACCGCCACGGTCTTCCCCAAGTACCCGGGGCCACAGGCCTTCGCCGACGCGGACACCGCCGCGCTGGAGGAGGACCTCAAGCCCACCGGCTTCTTCAAGCAGAAGACGAAGTCCGTGCAGGCCATGAGCCGCGCGCTCCTCGACAAGTTCGGCGGTGAGGTCCCCCACACCATCGACGAACTGGTGACGCTCCCGGGCGTGGCGCGGAAGACGGCCAACGTCGTCCTCAACACCGCCTTCAATCTCCCCTCCGGCATCATCGTCGACACCCACGTGGCGCGCGTCAGCCAGCGCCTGGGCCTGACGAAGAAAGACAAACCCGAGGCGATTGAAGAAGACCTGATGAAGCTGGTGCCCCAGGAGCAGTGGACCTTCTTCGGCCCCGCCACCGTCCTCCATGGGCGTTACACCTGCACCGCAAAGAAGCCGAAATGCGACGACTGCATCGTGAAGGATGTGTGCCCGCGTATCGGCGTGTAACCAAATCCCTGTCCGCCTGTGGGATATGAATGTCTTTTCGCGTACGCTCCTGGGACGCGAAAAGACGCGCATCAAAAGCGGAGGAATTCGCAATCGAGGTGGCTGTATGACGTTGTTCAACCATCATGCCCACCGCCCCTTCCTCCGATGCCTCCGCACCGCGCTCCGAAGCCCGTCCGGTCGAGGCAGGTGAGCGCCTGGAGCTGCTCGACGCGCTGCGTGGCTTCGCGCTCTTCGGCATTCTCATCTCCAACGTGCAGATGTGGTTCAGCGGCAGGGTGTTCCCGTCCCGGGAACAATTCGAGGCGTCCATCGCCAGTGCCTCGCTCCTGGACACCATCACCCGGTATGCCTTCGAGGTGCTGGTCTCCGGGAAGTTCATCACCCTCTTCGCCTTCCTCTTCGGCCTGGGTTTCGCGGTGCAGCTCGGCCGGGTCGAGGCGCGAGGTGGCGGCTTCGTCCCGCTCTACGTGAGGCGGCTGACAGTCTTGCTGGTGGTGGGGGTCCTGCACCTGTTCCTGCTCTGGTACGGCGACATCCTCTCCTCCTATGCGCTGATGGGCTTCTGCCTGCTGCTCCTGCGTCGGCGTTCTGAGCGAACGCTGCTCATCATCGCGGCGGTGCTCGTCCTGGTGTGGCCGCTGCTCATGAGCCTCCTCTGGCGGCTGCCGCAACTCCTGGCGGACTCACCCGAGGCCGGTGCCGCGGTCATGGCCGCGGCCCGCGAGAAGACCTCCGCCATCCACGCGCGGATGCTGACGGCCATCACCGGGGGAAGCTGGTGGGACGTGACAAAGACGAGCGCCGGGTTCTACCGCGATGAGTTCTTCACGATGATGCTGGCCGGACTGCTGACCTGTCTGGGCCGCTTCGCGCTCGGGCTCTGGGCGGGACGGCGCGGCATCTTCCAGGACGTCCCCTCGCACCTGGGTTTCTTTCGCCGCCTGCTCGGCTGGGGGCTGGTGGCCGCGGTGGTGGGCTCCGTGCCCGGCGTGGTGGTGACGGTGCTCATGCAGAAGAAGGTGCTCACGCCGGAGACGATGCCCGTGTGGCTGCCCCTGGTGCTGGCGCCGCTGCGCAACCTGGCACAGGTGGGGCTCGCCGGCGTGTATCTGGCGGGCATCACCCTGCTCTTCCAGCGCGCCACCTGGCAGCGGGCGCTGGGACTGCTCGCGCCCGCGGGACGCATGGCGCTGACGAACTACCTGTCGCAGACGGTCATCAGCCTGCTCATCTTCTACGGCTATGGCCTGGGACAGGTGGGCAAGCGGGGCCCCTTCGCTTGTGTCGTCATCTGCGTGGGCGTCTTCTGCGTCCAGGTGCTGTGGAGCCACCTGTGGCTGTCACGCTTCCGCTTCGGTCCGGTGGAGTGGGCGTGGCGCTCTTTGACGTACGGGAAGGCTCAGGCCATGCGGCGCGCCGCGTCCGACACGCCCGCCCCCCTGACGGCGTGACGGGTTCGACCTGGCGACGTCAATTCGTGACCGCCGGGTGAGGAGCGGCAACGCGCACCCGGAAACCGAAGCCAATCCAAAGATGGAAGGCGCGCTCGCGGAGGGTTTCGCTCCCCGAACCGTTGAGCAGGCGTACATCCAGCTTGTCGTACTGGCCACCTGTACCGACGACGAAGAGCCCGGCCCAGAAGTTCCCGCCGAAATTCCTGTCGAACCCAGCCTGCAGCGTGACGTCAGGCCCTGAGTAGGTGACTTCCGCCGCGGGCACCGAGACCGAGCTCGTATCGTAGCCGAGTGCCACCCCCGACCAGAGGTCGATGGGTCCCGATGGGTTCCAGTGATAGTTCCCCTGGAGGCCGAAGCGCAGGTTGCTGCCTTTGCACGTCCGCTCAGCGGAGCAACGAATGCGCATCTGCGCATGAGAGAACTGGGCCCAGGGCCCGACCTCGACGCGCGAGGCGATCCGGATGGTGGGCTCCACGATGGCGGCGAAGAGCCCCTTGTAAATCTCATACAAGTAGAGCGGCTCGGCGGCGCCGTCCATGCGCCCGCCTGGCATGAGGTAGCCCCCTCGCGCGGAGATGGCGAGCCAGCGAGGAAAGCCCGGGTCCCGCGCCTCCTCCACCTCCGCGAAGGCCGGCCAAGACACCAGGAAAGACAGCAAGACCAGTGTCCTCGCGGTGGGACGAGAGAGCGTTTGCATGGGCACGCGTTCGGTTATTACAGTCGCTCGACCGCCGTCAATCCAAGGCTTCCCAGTGCCCCGAAATCGCTCCGACAACCTCCCGCCCCTGCTCGCGCTGGTGGCCGTTGGCCTCTTCGCCGCCTGTGGTGGCCCCTCCGCCGAAGAGGACGCACGCGTCTGTGCCGACGTGGAATGCAGCGCGGGACGCTGCGTCGCCGAAAACAGCGCCCCCGTCTGCCGTTGCAGCGCCTGGGAGCAGGCCGCGGGCCTCACCTGCGCCATCGTCGGTTACCGGCAGCCCGACGACCATGGTGACACCCCGGAGACCGCCACGGCGTTGGCCCCCTCGGTGGAATTCCAAGAGGGCATCATCAACCCGCCCTTCCGAGCGAAGGCGGACCGGGATGTCTTCGCCATGCCCACCGCGGCAGGCCATGGCTATCGCATGTTCGTCCGGGCCGGCACCCTGGCCCCCGTGGACGTGCGCCTCGTGGAGGCCTCGGGGCGTGAGGTGAGGACGCGGACCGTCACGACGTCTGAAGGCACCCGGGTGGAGTTCGTCTCCACGGAGGAGGCCCCTCGATTCATCACCGTGGCCGCTCCGGGAGGAAGCGGTGCGTCGGGGACGTATGCCTACCGATTGGAGGACCTGGGCCGGGATGCGCACGGCGATACGCTCGCCACGGCAACGCCGCTCGCGCTGACGAACACCCCCTTCCCGCTCGCGATCGAGTTCCAGGACGACGCGGATGTCTTCACCTTCCGCACCGAGCCGAACCAGGGCTTCCGGTTCTCCTGCGAGGGCGAGAACGTCTCGGTGCACCTCATGGATGGCGAGGGCGCCCCGGTGAATGGCGGGGCGACGAGGAACTCGTCACGCGTCAGCGCGGGCCAGCTGAGCCCGGTCGCGAACACCTGGTTCGTCCGGGTCTACAGCAGTTCCGACGCGGCCTTGGCCACCCAGTGCCAGTTGGACGACCTGGGCCAGGATGACCACGCCAATGCGCTCCAGGGGGCGACTCCGCTGACGGCGGGCCTCCCCGTGGCCGTACGACTCCACGGCCCCAACGACGTGGACGTCTTCTCCTTCTTCGCCACCGCGGGACACATCTACGACATCCGCTTCCACCCCGCCGTCTATGAGCGGCGCTTCAGGCTCACGGACGCGGACGGCAAGACGCTGGCGGAGACTCAGTGGAACCGAATCGTCCATGAAGCAGCGTCGACAGGGACGTACTACGTGCACCTGCTGCCGAATTCATCCTGGGGGAGCGACATCGAGGTGCGGGTCGACGACCTGGGGACGGATGACCATGGGGCTACCCCCCAAACGGCCACCCTCGCTGACGTGGGGGAAACCGTCACCGGACTCATCCACAAGCAGGCGGACCTGGACGCCATCTCGGTTCCGCTCGACGCGGATGTGTTCTACCGGCTGTCCTGCACCCGGGCATGTACGCTGACGACGCGCACTTCCGGCGCCCCCCTCTACATGATGAATATCGAGGACGGCTTGTGGCACGTCCATACGCCGGCTTCGGGGCTCGTCACGTTCATCGTCAGCTCGAGGTCCATTCCCTACGACTTCACGTTCAAGTTGGACCAGGCAAGCACCGATGACCACGGCGACGACGCCGAACACGCCACACCGCAGGTCGTTCCCGTGAACGCGGCCGGCGTCTTCGAGTTGGGCTCGGACGTGGACGTCCTTTCCTTCGAGTTGGAGGCGGGCCGGACCTACGTCGTGCGCGGCAGCAGAACGACCATCCGGATCCTTGATCCCCTTGGCGCGCAGGTCGCCCTGGCGTACGAGAGGGAAACGGGGAACCAGACCTTCACAGCCCCATCGTCCGGGACGCATGTCGCGGAGCTCAAGTCTGAGAATCCCTACCTGCCGCGTGAGACGGCCTGGAGTTTCTCCCTGCGCGAGCAGTGAGCACATTCCCCGCCGCCGCACAACAGCGGGCGGAGGCCACAACGTGCGCTACCGCACCGGACTCAAGGGCCGCCTGAGCGCTGAATTCAAGGAAATGCGGGCCCGCCTCCTGCCCGACCGCCAAGTACGCTACGCGTTTTGAGCCGGACTCCGTTTCATGGACGTGACGTGGGCGGCCCGGCCTGTGGCAGACTCTGCCGACAATGTGGGATTGGACCCGCCAACTGGCGGAGTGGTCGCGGGACGATGTTCCGTTCGCCGTGGCGACCGTGACGGTGTGTCAGGGAAGTACCCCCGCCAAGCCTGGCGCGAAGCTGCTCGTCCGCGCGGACGGGACGTTCCACGGCACCGTGGGCGGTGGCCACCTGGAGCAACTCGTCCTCGCGGACGCCCGCGCCTGCCTGGAGAAAGGGGAACCCCGTGCGTACCGGTATCCGCTGGGCTCGAAGCTCGGCCAATGCTGTGGCGGCGTGGTGGACGTCTTCATGGAGCCGGTGAACCACGGCCCGCGCCTGTATCTCTTCGGCGCCGGCCACGTGGGTCAGGCCCTGTGCCGCACGTTGGACGGCACCCCCTTCCAGGTCCACCTCGTCGACGAGCGCCCCGAATGGGTCCACGGCGAGCGCATCCCCGCCTCGGTCATCCGCCACGAGGAGCCGTGGGACGTCTTCGCCTCGCGCGCTGTCTGGGACGCGCGCCGCACGTACATCGCGGTGATGACGCACCGGCATGACCTGGACCAGGACATCATCGCCTTCGCCTTGGAGAAGCCCGCGCGCTACGTGGGCCTCATTGGAAGCAACACCAAGTGGGCCCGCTTCCGTCAGCGCCTGGAGGCCCGGGGCGCGACGGCGGCGCAGTTGGCCCGCGTGCGCTGCCCCATCGGGCTGGAGATTGGCGGCAAGTCGCCCCAGGAAGTCGCGGTGAGCATCGCCGCCGGACTCCTTCAGCTCCATCACCAGGGCGCAGACACCGAAACTACCGCCGAGGCCCCGCCCTCGGAGACGCCCCGCATGCGCGGGGGCTCGTCAGGAGAATGAGCAATATGTTCGAGTTCCAGCTCAATGGCGCGACGGTCCGCGTCGATGGCGTCTCCCCCAACACCACGCTGCTCGACTTCCTGCGTGCCCGCGGCCTCACTGGCACCAAGCAGGGCTGCGCCGAGGGCGACTGCGGCGCGTGCACCGTGGCCCTGGTGGACCGGGACGCCCAGGGCAACCGGTGCCTGCGCGCCTTCAACGCCTGCATCGCCCTGGTGCCCATGGTGGCCGGCCGTGAGCTGGTGACGGTGGAAGGCGTGGGCAGCTGCGAGAAGCCCCACCCGGTGCAGCAGGCCATGGTGAAGCACTACGGTTCGCAGTGTGGCTTCTGCACGCCGGGCTTCATCGTCTCCATGGCGGAGGCGTACTCCCGAAAGGATGTCTGTACCCCGTCAGCCGTGGCGGACCAGCTCTGTGGCAACCTCTGTCGCTGCACCGGCTACCGCCCCATTCGCGACGCGATGATGGAGGCGCTGGCCCAGCGCGACGAAGGACCGTCGCCTGCCACGGCGATCCCCTCCGCGCCGCTCGGAGGTCCCGCCGAGCCCCTGTCCCCGCTGCGCTACGAGGCCGGTGGACAGACCTTCCTGCGCCCCACGTCGTGGGAGGAGTTGCTCGACCTGCGCGCGAAGCACCCGGAGGCCCACCTGGTGGCGGGCGCCACTGAATTGGGCGTGGACATCACCAAGAAGTCCCGCCGCTACCCCTTCCTCATCTCCACCGAGGGCGTGGAGTCCCTGCGCGCGGTCCGCCGTGGGGAGGATGGCTGGTACGTGGGCGGCGCCGCCTCACTGGTGGCGCTGGAAGAGGCCTTGGGTGACGAGCTGCCCGAGGTGAAGAAGATGCTCAACGTCTTCGCCTCCCGGCAGATTCGCCAGCGCGCCACGCTGGCGGGCAACCTGGTGACCGCGTCGCCCATTGGCGACATGGCGCCGGTGTTGCTCGCCCTGGATGCCTCGCTCGTCCTGGGCTCGGTGCGGGGCGAGCGCACGGTGGCGTTGTCCGACTTCTTCCTCGCCTACCGGAAGACGGCGCTCCAATCGGACGAGGTCGTCCGCCACATCCTCATCCCCCACGCTGCCGTGCCCGAGGGCGGCCGGCGGCTCTCCGACTCCTTCAAGGTGTCCAAGCGGCGCGAGCTGGACATCAGCATCGTCGCCGCGGGCTTCCGCGTGGAGCTGGACGCGGGCGGATTGGTGAAGCTGGCGCGCCTGGGCTACGGCGGCGTCGCGGCCACGCCGGTGCGGGCGCGCCGCGCGGAGGCGGTGCTCACCGGGCAGCCCTGGACGGCCGAGACGGTGGCGCGCGTGCTGCCCGTGCTCGCGGAGGAAATCACGCCCATCAGCGACCTGCGCGGCAGCGCGGAGTACCGGCGGGGACTGGTGGCGGGCCTGCTGGAGAAGTTCTTCTCCGGCTCGCACAGCCCGGCCCTGGACGCCGCGCCGGGCTTCGACGCGGGTGAGGTCCAGGCCCCCGCGGACGCGGGACGCGCGCTGCGGCACGAGAGCGCGCTGGGCCACGTGACGGGCAGCGCGAGGTACGTGGACGACATGGCGCAGAAGCGGCCCATGCTGGAGGTCTGGCCGGTGTGCTCGCCCCATGCGCACGCCCGCATCCTCAAGCGAGATCCCACCGCGGCGCGCAAGGTGCCCGGCGTGGTGAAGGTGCTCATGGCCGAGGACATCCCCGGCATGAACGACACCGGCCCCATCCGCCACGACGAGCCGCTGCTGGCGGACCGCGAGGTGCTCTTCCACGGGCAGATTGTCGCGCTGGTCGTGGGCGAGTCCGTGGAGGCCTGCCGCGCGGGCGCCCGCGCCGTGGAGGTGGAGTACGAGCCCCTGCCCGCCATCCTCACGGTGGAGGACGCCGTGGCGCGGAGCAGCTACCACACCGAGCCGCACGTCATCCGCCGGGGCGACGTGGACGCCGCGCTGGACAGCAGCCCCCACCGCCTGTCGGGCACGCTGGCCATTGGCGGGCAGGAGCACTTCTACCTGGAGACGCAGGCCGCCTTCGCCGAGCGCGGTGACGACGGCGACATCACCGTCGTGTCCTCCACCCAGCACCCGTCCGAGGTACAGGCCATCATCTCCCACGTGCTGCACCTGCCGCGCAGCCGCGTGGTGGTGCAGTCCCCCCGCATGGGCGGCGGCTTCGGCGGAAAGGAGACGCAGGGCAACGCGCCCGCCGCGTTCGTCGCGCTGGCCGCGTGGCACACGGGACGCTCGGTGCGGTGGATGCTGGACCGCGACGTGGACATGGCGGTGACGGGCAAGCGCCACCCGTTCCATACCGCCTATGAGGTGGGCTTCGACGACCAGGGGCGGCTGCTGGCCCTGCGCGTCCAGTTGGTATCCAACGGTGGCTGGTCCCTGGACCTGTCCGAGTCCATCCTGGACCGTGCGCTGTTCCACCTGGACAACGCGTACTACGTGCCGGCGCTGGCGTACTCGGGGCGGGTGGCGAAGACCCACCTCGTCTCCAACACCGCCTTCCGCGGCTTCGGTGGTCCGCAGGGCATGCTGGTGACGGAGGAGGTCCTGGCCCGCGTGGCCCGGGCCGTGGGGCTGCCGGCGGACGAGGTCCGCGAGCGCAACCTCTACCGCGGCACCGGGGAGACGAACACCACGCACTACGGCCAGGAGCTGGAGGACGAGCGAATCCTCCGCGTCTGGGAGGAGCTCAAGAAGTCGTCGGAGTTCGAGCGCCGGCAACGCGACGTGGCGGCGTTCAACGCCCAATCCCCCTTCATCAAGCGGGGACTGGCCATCACCCCGATGAAGTTCGGCATCTCCTTCACCGCCACCTTCCTCAACCAGGCCGGCGCGTTGGTGCACGTGTACCGGGACGGCTCGGTCATGGTGTCCCACGGCGGCACGGAGATGGGCCAGGGCCTGCACACCAAGGTGCTGGGCGTGGTCATGCGCGAACTGGGCGTCACGGTGGACGCCGTGCGGATGGCGAAGACGGCGACGGACAAGGTGCCCAACACCTCCGCCACCGCGGCCTCCAGCGGCTCCGACCTGAACGGCGCCGCCGTGCGGGTGGCCTGCGTCACGCTGCGGGAGCGGCTGGCCCCGGTGGCCGTGCGGCTGATGTCGGACCGGCACGGGCGCAGCGTGACGCCGGATGCCCTGCTGTTCAGCGATGGGAAGGTGGGCCTGCGCGGTGAGCCCGAGCTCTCCTTGTCCTTCGCGGACGTGGTGGAGGCGGCGTACCTGTCCCGGGTGGGCCTGTCCTCGACGGGCTACTACCAGACGCCGGGCATCGGCTACGACAAGGCCAAGGGCCGCGGACGCCCCTTCCTCTACTTCGCCTACGGCGCGGCGGTGTGCGAGGTGGAGGTGGACGGCCACACGGGCATCAAGCGCGTGCTGCGCGTGGACCTGCTGGAGGACGTGGGCGATTCGCTCAACCCCGCCGTGGACCGCGGGCAGATTGAAGGCGGCTTCGTCCAGGGCCTGGGCTGGCTCACAGGCGAGGAGCTTCGCTGGGACGCGAATGGCCGGCTGCTCACGCACTCCGCCAGCACCTACGCGGTGCCGGCCTTCAGCGACGCGCCCATCGACTTCCGGGTGCGGCTGCTGGAGCGGGCGCACCAGCACAACACCATCCACGGCAGCAAGGCCGTGGGCGAGCCCCCCCTGATGCTGGCCATGTCCGCGCGAGAGGCCCTGCGGGAGGCGGTGGCCGCGTTCGGCCAGGCCGGTGGCGACGTGGAGCTGGCCTCCCCCGCCACGCACGAAGCGCTGTTCCTCGCCATCCAGAAGCGGCTGGCGCGCGCGGCGGCGGAGGGCGGGCGCGAGGCGGCCTGAGACGCCGCTCGGATGGACAGCGGTCCAGGCTCAGCGTGGGGCCTGGAGCCGCTCCCTCCGGAAGCCCTCCGGGCTCACCCCCCACCAGCGCTTGAAGGCGCGGTGGAAGGCCACCGGGTCCGCATAGCCGAGGAGGAAGGACACCTCGGCGATGGACATGCGGCGCTGGAGGTAGGACTCGGAAAGCTCTCGGCGCAGGGCTTCGACGATGGCCGCATAGCTCTGCCCCTCGCCCGCGAGCCGCCGCTGGAGCGTCCGCGGCGGCTGCCGCAGGGCCCGGGCAACGGCCACGAAGGAGAAGTCCCCGCCGGCCAGCTCGCGCCGGACCTGTTGCCGGACGCGCTCGGTGGTCGTGGACACGTCCGGCAGCCGCTCCAACGCGCGCTGGGCCTGCCGTTGGAACATGGCGTTGAGCAGCGCGTTCCCGTGGATGAAGGGCCGCTGGGCGTCCTCGTGGGAGAACTCGATGGCGTTGAAGGGAGCGCCGAACTCCAAGGGACACCCGAAGAGCGCCTCGTGCTCGCGGAGGTCCGCGGGCGCGGTGTGGGTGAAGCGCACGACGAGCGGCCGGACGTCCACGCCCGTGAAGGCCCTTACTCCGGTGGCGAACTGCACCAGCGCCGCGTCCACCAGGTGCCGGTGTGCGGGCCGGGGCGCGCCCACGGGTGTGAAGCGCATGCGCACGCCGCGCTCCGTCTCCTCCATCAGGAAGCGCTCTCCGTCTCCCCAGACGCGCTGGTAGCGGCAGCCCCGCTCCATGGCTTCCCGCAGCGTCGCGCAGGTGAGGACGACGAAGGTGGCCGGGTCATCCAGGTCCACCACGTCCACGCGGGCGATGTGCAGCCCCAGGTTGGCGTCCCCGGACAGCTCCGCCGCCCGCTCCAGGAGGCCGTCCAACGCGGCGTAGGGGATTCGCAGCTCCGGGTCGTCCAGGTCCTCCATCCGGAAGCCCGCCTCCCGGCAGAGCGCCTCCACCGGCAGTCCCAGCGTCGCCGCGAGCCGGAGCGCCTGCCGCGCCATTCGCGCGGACAAGGATGGCTCGGAGGATGAAGACAGAGGCGGCTGCGCCACGAACGGGACGCTAATGGCGCGTTGGCGCGGCCAGCAAGCCGTTCTGTCGCCATCCGTCAGTGCGCGGGCGGCGGGGGGCCTGCACGCTTGGACCATGGACGACACACCTTCGCTGCTCCCCCGGCTGCACCTCTTCGAGTTCACGGACCAGACCTGGGTCCCCGACGCGCTGAGAGACTTGGTGACCGACTACCTCCACACCATCAGCACGCGCCTGGGCATCTTCGACGCGGCGACGGAAATCCTGGCGCGCGGGCTGAACGCGGCGCAGGGCCCGGAGCTGGTGGACCTGGGCTCCGGCGGCCGAGGCCCCCTGCCCCGCCTGCGCCAACTGCTCGCGGAGAAGCACGGCATCGACGCGCGCGTGGTGCTCACCGACAAGTTCCCCAACGCCCAGGCCGCCGAGCGGGCGCGGGCAGAGGGCGTGCAGTACCTGGAACGCTCAGTGGACGCGCTCCAGGTTCCGGCGGGCCTGCGGGGCATGCGGACCCTCTTCAACGCCCTGCACCACTTCCGGCCAGACGAGGCCCGCGCGGTGCTCGAGGACGCCCAGGCCCGCGGCGTTCCCATCGCCGCGTTCGAGACGGTACGCCGGACGCCCCCGGCCATCCTGTCCATGTTGCTGGTGCCCCTGCTGGTGCTGCTGTTCACGCCCATGGTGAAGCCGCTGACGCCGCTGCGGCTGCTGCTCACCTACGTGGTGCCGGTGGCGCCGCTCGTCATCTTCTGGGACGGGCTGGTGTCCGCGCTGAGGACGCATCAGCCCGACGAACTCCGGCGGATGACGGAGGCCCTGGCGCGCGAGGGCTACACCTGGGAGGTGGGCGAGGCGAAGGCCCCGGGCAAGGCCGCCATCACGTACGTGCTTGGGCGGCCCACACGCTGAAGCGTCAAGGTGCGTGCAGCAGCATCAGCAGCACGAAGAGGCCGTTGAGGCCCACGCCCACGGACATGTAGTTGCCGCTCGCCCGGGACATGCCAGCCGCGACGTTGACGTGGCCGAAGTACCCCAGGGCCAGTCGCGTGCCCACCTCCGCGCCGACGTTGAAGCCCGGGTCGCGTGATGCGCGTGTCGCCGTGCCCATCATCAACCGACCGTAGGGCACCACCCAGGCATTGACGAAGTGCTGGTAGCCGACGAAGCCGTTGAACTCGGAGATGCCCCGGCTCGTGTAGGCCAGGTTCGAGCCGATGTTGAGTCGCCGTTCCAGGAAGGCCATGGGCTGGATGTTGAGGGCGAGGTCCGCCGTCGGCCGCCAGGCTCCCACCCGGTACTGCATGGCGAAGTCGAAGGCCGGTTTGTCCAGCGCCGGTGCCTCCCTCCGGAGCCTGGCCGCTGCCCGAGCGTGGGCCTCGCCACCGCGCGCGTCGTAGAGGTCCGCGAGCGCCAGGGCGCCCTCCTCACTGTCCGTCTCGTACACCGTGACGAATGGCGCCTCGGCGCCCGCGAGGTTGCCGTCCGCCATGCGCAGGCGCCCCAGGGCCAGGCACCCCCGCGTCGAGCCACCGTCACACGCCTTGGAGAAGGCCGTCTCCGCCTGGCTCCGGTCTCCGTCCTGGAGGAGCTGCTCTCCCCATTCGTTGCACGCCCACAGACTGCCCTTCTCACAGGAGGTGCTTCGGGGCACCACCTGGTGGGTCGTGGCACACGCCACCAGGAGAGGAGCCATCACCGCCAGGAACACCAATCGCCGCATGTCCGGTATTCAACCATAAGTGCGACCGGGCTTCCTCGGTATCCAAGCCCGGGACGGCGCGCCCGGAGGTCTGGCCGCCCTCCATCCGAACGGAGCAGCCCGGCCAGCCCTCCAGTCCCTGGGAGCCCCCTGGTCATGGGGAGGGCGAGCACAGACCTTGAGGGCATCGAGGAGGACCTGTGGCGCCAGTTGCCTTTCACGAAGACACCTTCCGCCCTCAACCCGCGCAGCCGCTTCCGCGGAAGGAGCCCCGATGAAGGTTCCGGAGATGCTGGAGAACCTGCCGGGGGTCGGCCCCCTGATTGGCCGGATTGCGCACGGGCCCGAGGGCGCCCTTCCGCGCCGGGAGACCACCGTGACGCTTCCGGACTTCGCCGCGGTGTCCCTGCCCAATACGGAGCGAGCGCTGGGCGACGGCCGCACGCTGGTGATCCGCAACCCCGCGGTGCGCTCGCCGCGCGGGCCAGGGCTCACGGTGATGACGTACAACATCCTGCTCGGTGGGCACCGCCGCCAGGCGCTGCTGGACTACTTCGACAACCTGGAGGCCCGCGGACGGCTGCCGGACGTGCTGGGCCTGCAGGAGGCCAACGTCCCCATCGCCGTGCTCCTGGCGGAGCGCTACGGCTTCCACCTGGCGTACCAGGGGCATGACGGCGGCCCCGGCGCGCGGCTGATGAACGGAAAGGCCTTCCTCACCCGGCACCCGCTGGTGGACGCGGCGCACTTCACGTACGCCACGCCCGACGCGGAGCGGGACGCGGCCATCATGCGGCGTGGCGGAGACCCCTGCGAGATTCCCGAGGACCGGGGCGCGCTGTACGTGCGCCTGGAGGTGGAGGGTCACCCGGTGGTGCTCTACAACGTGCACCACACCCTGGGCGACTCCGGCATCAACGCCCGCAACCTCCGCCAGCTCAACGCGTTGCTACAGCACCGTGAGGTCATGCACGCGGTGGCGCTGGGCGACTTCAACGCCAACACCGCCATCAAGTCAGGCGGCTCCTGGCTGATGGCCCACCTCCGGACCTACGACGACACCGACACGGTGGAGGAATACGAGGTTCGCTACGGCGAGCCCCACGCCAGCGTGGGGGACGAAGGGGTGGGCAACATCGCCGACCCGCGGTTGCGACACGAGCTCCACGTGCTGGAGCAGAGCCTGCCGGAGACCATCGCCCATGCCACCACCGCACAGGTGCGCCTGCCGGATGGCTCGCTCATGACGCCGAAGCAGGCGTGCGCCGAGCTGCGCTCCGGCCGGGTGCAACGCGGCAGCGAGCAATGGCTGCGGCTCCAGGACATCGCGGACAGCGCCACCCTCACCTCGCTGCCGGATGAGAATGGCGTGGTGCCCGCGACGGGCAAGCGCTTCGACAACCTCTACGCCAGCCCTGGACTGGTCCCCCGCCTCTTCGAGGTGGACCGCAGCACCGAGTCCTCCGACCACCAACCCGTGGTGGCGCACTACGACGTGCGGACGCCAGGGTTGAAGGACGGCAAGCCCGCCCCCGGCACCGTCCAGCGGCCCACCTGAGGCGCCAGTCTCGCACAGATGCTGGCGCCCCCGTCCCGCGAGGCCTCAGGGACCCGTGGGACACGCGGGCAGGGACGTAATCCACGCGTCCACGAGCCCCGTGCCCTCTTTGTCCTTCACCGCGCTTGCCAACGGCGGCATGCGTGGCGTCGACAGCGAGTGCATGCGCCGCGACAGGACCGACTTCGACGGGTCTCCCGGCGCGACCACCATCGCTCCGGGCACGCCCAGCTCACCGTGGTCTGGCGCCACACCACAAATCTTCGTTGCGGCGAGCGGCGTGGAAAAGCGCAGGTCCAACTCACCGCGGCCCAGGCCATTGGGCCGGTGACAGACGGCGCAGTTGGCGTGCAGGTAGGCCCGCGCGCGCGTCTCCACGGGCTCCGGTCCGGCGTAGGCAGGCATCCGGGGCAATTGCTCCACCGGGGCCGGCAATTTCAGTACGCCAATATGCTCCAGGGTCTGGAGTTGCGACGCGATGCGCCCGCCCGGGTATGTGTAATCCCCGTTGAGCTGCGCGACCTCCAGGCCCAGCACGAAGCCCGCGGCGGCGGTGTGACACTGCATGCATTCCCCCCGGCTGGGGTACGTCCACGTCTGCGTCCCCACCGTCTTCACCTTGCCCGTCTCCAGCAACGTCGCGTCGGTACCCGCGTCATTCCACTCGTAGGTGTAGCCCGCCCAGATGCCGTCCGGATGGCGCATGAAGAGGCGCGTCTCCACGCGCTTCCCGCCCAGGAGGAACGTCTTCACCGTCACGGTGCCGGGGGGCGCGTCCAGCACGCCCTCCGGCCCCACCGTCATCACCGCCCCGTCTGGCACACCGATGAACCGCTCCTTCCCCGCGCCGTCCGACCACAGCGGGGCATTCACGCCGTACGGGATGAGGCCCGCCGAGGGGAGGTTCGGGTTCGTCGGGTCCGCGCAGCCCGTGGCCGACAGCAGTGTGGGGAACGCCTCGCCCCCCGGCGCGGGGGGCAGAGACGCGTGGATGCTGTGCAGTCCTCCCCCCGCGAAGTCCACCACCAGCAGCTCGCCGTCGTTGAGCTCGGCGAACGAGGAGATGCTGAGCGCCGTGGTGACGAGCAATTGGGGCGCCGCGGCGGCACCGGGAAGGGCGTCACCCGGCAGCGTCCAGATGCGGCCCGAGCCGAAGTCGCCAAAGATGTACTTGCCCGCGAGCGACGGTACGGCGGTGCCGCGGTACACGTAGCCTCCGGTGACGGAGACACCTTCTGCGCGGCCATAGACGGCCACGGGCGGCGTCAGCCCGGTGGTGCGGCAGCCGCCACCACGCGCGCACTCGGTTCCTTCCAGGATGCTCCAGCCGTAATTGCCTCCCAGCTCGACGCGGTTGATTTCCTCGAGGAGCTTTTCGCCCACGTCGCCCAGCCAGAGTGCGCCCGTGCTCCGGTCGAAGCTCCAGCGCCACGGGTTGCGGAAGCCGGTGGCGTAGATTTCCTTCCGCCCGCCGGCGGTGGCGTAGGGGTTGGTGGGCGGAATGGCATAGGGCCGCGCGCTGTCCACGTCGAGCCGCAGCATCTTCCCCAGCAGGAGCTCCGGATTCTGGGCCGTCCGGTTCGGGTCTACGCGTCCGCCACCGTCACCGAAGGCGAAGTAGAGGAAGCCATCCGGTCCGAACGCGAGGTGGCCGCCGTTGTGGAAGGAGAAGGGCTGGTCCTGTTCGAGCACGACCTCCGCGCTCGCCGGGTCCAGGGTGGCCCCGCCATCCGGGCTGCGGTAGCGGACGATGGACGAGCGTAGACTGCCCATGGCGTTGTTTCCGACATAGGAGAGAAACACCTGGCCATTGGTGGCGAACGCCGGATGGAAGGCCATCCCGAGCAAGCCCGTCTCATCATGCTCCACGTTCACCTGCCCGGAGATGTCGACGAACACGGAGCTGACGGGCGGCGTGGCGTCCTTGTCGAACACGCGCACCCGTCCCCCTCGCTCCACCACGTAGATGCGGCGGCTGTCCCCCGGCGCCTGGAGGGCGAACAAGGGCTGGGTGAAGCTCAGCTCCGGGAATGCGCGCGAGATGGTGGCCCCCGCGGGGTCCGGGGGCCGGGGAGGCGCTACGCACGTAGGGTTCGCGGGACGCACGTCGAGCCCGAAGAGCCCCAGGGAATCCGGGCCCCCACCATCTGGCGCCGTCGGAGCGCTCCCGTCTCCGTCCGTACCCGGCTCCCCTTCCGGTGAGGGGTCGGTGATTTCAACTTCGTCCCCTGGGCGACCGGAACCGTCACCCGAAGCGCCAGGACATGCGAGCGAAATGCCGAGCAAGCTCATAGCGAGCGCCACCACGCCCAGCAGCATCAGGACAGACGATCGTCGTTGTTTCATGGCGATGCTGTGGTGGTTCGGGAAGGCGCGGAACGCCAGGGGCCGGACCGCACGTCCAAGGCGTCCTCTGCTGGATGCCGGACCGCGTGGGTGACAGTCGTCGTGAAGTGGGCCCGCGCATCGTTCCTGCGACGTCGCGCCCCGGACGCGGCGCGCCATCCGACAATCTTCCCGCATAAGGCAGGCGGCGGAACGACCCCTTCCCTTGCCGCATTGCCCCAGGGCGGACGGCCGGGCGGGAGCCGGCCTCACCGCGCATAAGCCCCTAGATTGCTCGGACAGGAGGCCTCATGAAGACAGGCATTGGGGCGACATCCCGATTCTTTCGTCCGTTCACGGGCGCTGCGCTCACCGCCGTGCTCGGCCTCGTGGGAGTGCCAGCGGCCGCGGCCGCCCAGGGCGTCGTGCCTCAGGTGTCCTGCTACCAGCGCGCGACCGACGGCGGACTCGACGACGCCTTGGCCACGCAACTCTGCCGCGGCGCTCGGTCATCCACGCCCGCCGACTGCTTCGTGCGCGCCCAGGATGAAGGCTCACTCACGCAAAGCCAGGCCGTCCAACTGTGTCAGTTCGCCGCGCCCGACGAAGACCCCGCGGCTTGTTACATCCAGGCCCGGAAGCAGACCTTCACGGCCCCAACGCGCGTGTTGCAGTTATGCCAGCCCGCGGTCCAGACCTGTCCCGGCAACGTGGAGTGAGCCGGCACGGCTCGTTTCCCCGGCAGCAGCAACTCACGCTGACGCGTGAGGTCCACCGGCTTCACCAGGTGCTCGTCGAAGCCCGCCTCCAGCGCGGGCCGTCTCGCGCATGACCTGGGCCCGGGCTTCGCGCTGAGACGCCGCGAAGCGGTTCACCGCCCCCGCCCCGAAGAGCACGAGCGGCACCAGCAGGCCGAGCGCGAGCAACCCGAGATAGAACCTGCGACCTTCCAGCGGAGCATCGCGCCGCATCCTGCACGGGCGGGAGGACGAGTCGCCCTCCAGTACATGGAAGTGACGTGGGCTGAACAGTCTCGCGGAGGATGGGTTCGAACGTCGACTCGAGGCCGGGGCGCGTTGACTGCGGGCGAAGCCGGGGCGCACAGTTTTGCGCGCCATGAATGAAAAGAGCGCGTCCTACCAGTCGTGGCTGGAGTCGTTCGCCAGCGAGCACGGAGCCACCGCGGGCACCGTCCACCTTCAGCGGGGAGACGACCTCTTCCTCGTGGCTGCCCTCAACATCCCGCCGCCGTTGATGGCGGCCGTCCAGCACGTGCCACACGGCAAGGGGATGGCGGGGCTCGCCCAGGTGCGCAAGCAACCCGTGCAGACGTGCAACCTGAAGGAGGACACGTCCAGCGACATCAAGCCCGGCGCGAAGGCGGTGGACGCGCGCGCGGCGGTGGCGATTCCAGTGCTCGATGCGACAGGCCGTGTGCGCGCGGTGGTGGGCATCGCCTTCACCGAGGAAGGCTCGCTGGCCGCTGAGCGCGAGACGTCCCTGATGGCCGCCGCGTCCCGGCTCCCCATCGCGGATGGCTGAGCCCACGCCGGGCCTGACGGCGGCGGGCGAAGGCCGGCTGTCCGGTCGCGCCATCATGGGCTGGGCGGCCTTCAGCGGGCTGCTGCTGGCCTCCATCCTGGTGCCCTTCGCCTGGTTCGGGGACAGCCTGGAGGCGGCGTCCGGACACTTCCTGGCCACGCAGCCACCCTCCTGGCAGGTGGCGCTGCTGCTCGGGGGACTGCTGGCCGGTGATGCCGTGCTGCCGGTGCCCTCCAGCCTGGTGGGCACCGCCGCAGGGGGACTGCTGGGCTTCTGGGGCGGCGCGGCCACATCCTGGCTGGGGATGATGGCGGGCTGTGTGGTGGGCTATTGCCTGGGCGCGCGGGCCGGAACGGCGGCGCTGCGGCGCATGGCGGGTGACGCCGAGTTGGGCCGCCTGACCCGCGCCGCCGAAAGGATGGGGCCCTGGTTCCTGCTCGCCTTCCGCGCGGTGCCGGTGCTGGCGGAGACGTCCGTGCTCTTCGCGGGAACCAGCCGCATGCGCCCCCGGACGTTCCTCACCGTGAGCGCCCTGGCCAACCTGGGCGTGTCGGTGACCTATGCCGCGCTGGGCGCCAGCGCCGCGCGGATGGAGTCGTTCCTGCTGCTCTTCGCGGGCATGGTGTTGCTGCCCGGCCTGGCGCTGGCCTGGATGCGGCGAAGGACACCACCGCATCCGGACCCGGCGACACGCTAGACGGCCCGCTCAGCTCCGCGCCGTGCGAGCGTCACGGCCCCGGGCGCGGGCCGCCTTGGCGAGCGCGTCCGCGCCCTGCTCGTCGCCGCGCATCCACTCCTTCATCGCGGGGACGACCGTCTTGCTCCAACCCTTGCTGGCGCGCACGGACAGGTAGTCCTGCACCAGCGCGTCCACCATGGCGGCCAGTTGCTCCATCAGCAAGAGCCGCTCGGAGAGCTGGTCATCCTCCTCCTCGCTCATCAGCGCCGGCAGCTTGCCCGCGCGAATGTCGAGGAACTCGGAGTCCACCGTGGCCTCGAACTCCCTCTCGCCCTGGGTGAAGCGCAGGCGGGCCTGGGCCACCAACAGCCCGCGGTCCAGCGAGTGCTTCACCTGCTCGGAGTACGGCGCCAGGGTGCCCTTGGCGCTCATCTCCGTCACCTCACCGGACACGCCGCGCAGCACCACCCGGCCCATGAAGAGGACACTGACGCCTTCACCCTCCACCTCGACGAGCGGCCCGCCGGCCTCGGTGCGCCACAGGAGCCACGTGAGGAACTCGCGGCCCAGATAGGCGCGGCCACGCAGCAACTGATCTTGCGCTTTGCCCTTTTCGACTTCGGCCTCGTCCTTCGTCTCCTCGGTGGCGCCGCCGTCCACGCCGACATCACCGCGCATGAAGGCCGCTTCGGCCCGCGCCTCGTCACGCCTCGCCATGTGCCACCTCCGCCGTCGCCGGCAGGTCCATGCCAATCAGCTCCGTGGTGGGCCCCAGCAGGGACTCGTCGATGCCCGCCGTCTGCGCCATGGCCGACGGCGTCATGCCGAAGAACTTCACGTTCAGCCCGCCCTCCAGCGCGACGGTGATTTCATCCACCACCTTGCGCGACGCGGACCAGATCTGCACCTGCTGCGTCTTCAGGTTCCAGCTCACGTCCACCGTCGACGTGCGGGGCGTGGCGCGGGTGCGCAGCATCTGGCGGATTTCACCGCGGCTCTGCGTCTTCTCGCCCCGGCTGGGCGGGCGGCCATTCTCCTTCTCGAAGGCGGCGGCCCACTTCGCCAGCTCCGCCTTGAGCGCCGCGGCCGGCACCTTGATGGTGTCGATGCGGAAGGCGAATAGGGCGTACTCGCCGTAATAGAGACGGCCGGCGGAGAACTCGCTGGACTCCTCGTTCTCCAGCTCCACGAAGCCGACGGCGCGCTCTTCTTCGGAGCGGCGGTCGATGGGCTCGAACGCGTGCGCCTTGAGGCCGCGCGTCAGCCAGCGTTTGACATCCGAAGGCGCTTCCTTCGCCGGTTCGACCCGGAAGCGCGACAGCGTGACAGCACCACGAAGGACAGGCATGGGGCGCGGCAGGATGGGGCGCGAGCGCCGTGCCGTCAAGGCACTCGATGTGGCTGGCGGCGCCTTCCTCGTGGCCGCGCTCCCTTTCCAGGCGGCCAGTCCCCGGCCGAATGACAGGGCCGCCCCACGGCGGTAGCGTGGCGGGCGACATGCGCCGCATCCTGTCCGCCTCGCTGCTGCTCGTGGCCCCCCTGGTCCTCTCCGGCTGCTTCCGCGAGACGCGCCCCGAGGGCGACACCCTTCCCTCCCTGGCCCGCGCGCTCTTCGAAACCCTGGAGGCCGAAGGCGCCCTGGCCAGCGCCTACGTGGTGGACGCGCAGACGGGCGAGCCACTCTTCACCCACCGCGAGCATGTCCGGCTCCTGCCCGCCTCCACGCTCAAGGTCGTCTCCACCGCGTCGGTCCTCTCCGCGCTGGGCGCGGACTTCCGCTTCCAGACGCCGGTGGCCCTGGAGGGCACGCTGGATGGCGGGCTCTTCCTGGGTGACATCGTGGTGGAGCCCACGGGGGACCCGTCCCTGGGCTCGTGGCGCTTCCCCGAGACGGCGCTGGCGTGTGAGCAGGTGGCGGACGCCCTCCAGGCGCGCGGCATCCGCCAGTGGCGCGGGCAGGTGCGCGTGCGCGGCGCGAAGGAGGCGGAGTTCCCGTTCGGCCCTGGCTGGGCCTGGGATGACGCCGCCTATGCCTACAGCGCGGCGCCAACGGCCTTCGTCTTCCGGGAGAACGTGGTGGACGTGGCGCTGTCCCGGGCGGCGGGCGCGGCCTGCGCGCAGCCCCCCACCATCCAGGTGACCCCCACCTTCGCGACGCTGCCGGCCGTGGTGGGTGTGGACACGAACGCGGAGCGCCCCTCCCTGGCCTGCGTGCGCCAGCGTGGCGGCCCCGGCGTGCGCTGCCTGTGGCGCTCCACCGCGGACACCTGCCCCCGCTCCGCCGCGGTGAGGCTGTCGGTGGACGAGCCCGAGCAGCTCTTCTCCGCCTGTGTGGAGGCCGCCCTGCTCGCGCGCGGCATCCCTCGGCTGCCCATGACGCTGGAGGCGCCCACGCCGCGGCAACCCGCGGTGCCCGCACCCCTGGTCACCCTGGTCAGCCCGCCGCTGTCCGAGTTGGTGAAGGTGACGAACAAGGAATCCCTCAACCTGTACGCGGAGCGCCTGGGCCTGCGCTTCGCGCGCGAGCTCACCGGCACGGAGAGCTATGGCGCCCTCCGCACCGCGCTGACGGAGGAACTGACCCGCCGAGGCATCCCCTCGCGAGACTTGCGCCCGGTGGATGGCAGTGGCCTGTCCCGGTACAACCTGGCCACCGCGCGGGGACTGGTGCGCGTCATCTTCACCAGCCTGCGTGAAGCCTACGGCACCGCGCTGCTGGACAGCCTGCCCGTGGCCGGCCTGGACGGCACGCTCGCGGCCCGCCCCGTCACCGCCGACACCGCGGGCCACATCCGCGCGAAGACGGGCACGCTGTCCGGTCAGCGGTGCTTCGTGGGGGTAGTGGACCGGCCGGGAGACGCGCGGCACCCACGCGTCGTCTTCGCGCTGATGCTGGGGAACATGGACGACGGCACCGCTCTGCCCGCCAATGAGGCGTTCGACCGGTTCACCGCGGGGCTGGTCACACTGCCGCTGCGCTGACGGCCAGGACGCACCGTCTCATTCCCAACGGTTGCACGGCGGAAGCGCGGGCGAACACCCGGCGCACGGCGGCATTCCCGACGCAACGAAGCCGTTTCCCGTCCCAAGGGACGTGGCAGGCTGCGTGCGCGTTTCCCAACCCCGAGGTGAACCGTGAAGCTGAAGACCGCATTGACGGCGGCGGTGCTGACCCTGCCGCTGGCTGCGCCAGCCGCCCCCGCCCCCGCGCCGGCCGCGACGGCGCCCCGCAAGGCTGCCTCCAAGGCGCCCGCGTCGCCGAAGAAGGAGACGGTGGACACCTACCACGGCACGGCGGTGAAGGACCCGTACCAGTGGCTGGAGGACTCGTCCGACGCGCAGGTGAAGCAGTGGAACGACGCGCAGAACGCGTACACCCGCGCCCTCCTGGACAAGCTGTCCGGACGCGATGCCATCCGCCAGCGCGTCTCCGAGCTGCTGAGCTGGAAGTCCCCTGGCTACGGCGGGCTGCACGAGGCCGGCGGCACGTTGTTCGCCATGAAGGCCCAGCCGCCCAAGCAGCAGTCCTTCCTGGTCGTGCTCGACTCGGTGGATGACACGTCCAAGGAGCGCGTGCTGGTGGACCCCATGGTGGTGGACGCCTCGGGCCACACCACCATCGACTGGTACGTCCCCACGCTGGACGGCAAGAAGATCGCCGTGTCGATGTCGAAGAACGGCACCGAGAGCGGCGACGTCACCGTCTATGACGTGGCCACCGGCAAGCCGCTGCCGAATGAGACCGTGCCCCGCGTGAATGGTGGCACCGCGGGTGGCAGCCTGACGTGGACGGCGGACGGCAAGGGCTACTTCTACACGCGCTACCCGCGCGGCGAGGAGCGCCCCGAGGCGGACCGTGACTTCTTCCAGCAGGTCTACTTCCACCAGCTCGGCACGCCCACGGAGAAGGACACGTATGTGCTGGGCAAGGACTTCCCGCGCATCGCGATGACGGAGCTGGACACGTCTCACGACGGCCAGCACATCTCCGCCGTCGTGGCCAACGGCGACGGCGGCGAGTACATGCTGTACCTGCGCGACGCCGCCGGGAAGTGGTCGCAGGTATCGAAGTTCGAGGACAAAGTCATCCGCGCGCGCTTCGGCCACGACGGCGCCATGTACCTGCTCAGCCGCAAGGACGCGCCGCGCGGCAAGGTGCTGCGGCTGCCGCTGGCCACGCCCACGCTGGACAAGGCCACGGTGGTGGTGCCGGAGGGCGAGGCCAGCATCCAGGGCTTCTTCCCCACGAAGTCGCGGCTCTACGTGAGCGAGCAGCTCGGCGGGCCTTCGCAGTTGCGCATGGTGGACCTGAAGGGCAAGGCGCTGGGGATGGTGCCCACCCTGCCCGTGTCTTCCGTGGGCGGGCTCGTGAGCCAGGGCGATGACGACGTGCTCTTCATCAACACCAGCTTCACCCAGCCGATGGCCTGGTACCGGTACTCGGCGAAGGACAACTCGGTGAAGAAGACGGCGCTGGCCCGCACGTCGCCGCTGGACCTGAGCGACGTGGAGGTGGTGCGCGCGTTCGCCACGTCCAAGGACGGCACCAAGGTCCCCGTCAGCATCCTCAAGAAGAAGGGCACCAGGCTCAACGGCAACAACCCGGCGCTGCTGACGGGCTACGGCGGCTTCAACATCTCCATCAGCCCGAACTACAACACGCTGGCCGGTTTCTGGCTGGAACAGGGCGGCGTGTTCGCGGTAGCCAACCTGCGCGGCGGCTCGGAGTTCGGCGAGAAGTGGCACGCCGAGGGCTCGCTCACGAACAAGCAGAACGTCTTCGACGACTTCCACGCCGCCGCGAAGCTGCTGGTGGACCAGAAGTACACGCAGCCGAAGAAGCTGGCCATCCAGGGTGGCAGCAACGGCGGCCTCCTGATGGGCGCGGCCGTCACCCAGCACCCGGAGATGTACGGCGCCGTCGTGGCGCGCGTGGGCATCTACGACATGCTCCGGGTGGAGCTGACGCCCAACGGCCAGTTCAACATCACCGAGTACGGCACCGTGAAGAACCCGGAGCAGTTCAAGGCGCTGCACGCGTACTCGCCGCTCCACAACGTCAAGGACGGCACGGCCTACCCCTCCGTGCTCTTCACGTCCGGCGCGAACGACCCGCGCGTGGACCCGTTCCACTCGCGGAAGATGGTGGCCCGGATGCAGGAGGCCACCAAGGCGAAGAACCCCATCCTGCTGCGCGCCAACGCGGAGACGGGCCACGGCGCCGGCACGCCGCTGAACGCGCGCATCGAGGAGGAAGTGGACGTGTACTCGTTCGTGTTCAACGCCCTGGGCATGAAGTACCAGCCCCCGGCGAAGAAGGTCGCGGCGCCCAAGCCGCAGTAGCCGCGTGAGGCCTGCATCCACCGCCGCCCGGACGCTGGCGCGGCGGTGGATGCGGTGCTGCACCGCGAATCAGCAGGTCCAGGTACAGGCCGTGCCGCCCCACACCTGGTTGCAGCGCCCTTCCGTCTGGGGAATCGAGTCGCAGAAGCTCTGCGCCGTCCCCGGAAGCGCCTGGCAGCAGCCCGTGCACGTCCAGATGCAGGAGCTACCCTGGTTGACTTCATTACAGCGCCCCGGCGTCTGGGGAATCGAGTCACAGAAGGCCTGGGTCGTCCCCGTCAGCGCCGTGCAGCACCCCGTATTGAGCGCCGCCTCTTCGCTCACGCCGTCGGACGCCGCGCCTTCTTCGTCCACCACGCCACAGCCCGTGAGCCCTGCCACGGCCAGCAACACGGCACCGTGAAGCGCGAACCGCTTCAGTGAACCACGCATGCGAAACCACCTTTCCTGAGCAAGCTGCATGGGCAGCCTAGCCCGAGGAAAAGCGGAAAAACACGTCACGCCAGCAAGTCGAGCAGAGCCTGCTGGACCGACTCCTCGGCATCGGCAGCGTCGCCCTCATCTCGGCGGACAAGACGTCTCCGGTCTCGGTCCTTCGCTGGATGGCAGGTGAGCCACAGGCATGTGTTCACGCGAGCCACGTGAAGCCTGCGTGCCAGGCGAGCGCTTCCTAAAGGCCTCAACGCAGAACGCCACTGCATGTGCGGCCGCGTGTCAGCAGGACGCGCGCTGCCATGCCTGGCCCCACCAGCGGTCTGGAGTATAGGGCCCGGCGTCCCGCTGCTAGCTCAAGCGCGCCGTGCCTCCCATCGCAGGCACGACGTACACAAACTCCGGCGGCGTGCGGCCAATCGACGCCGCACCACCAATGGAGAGCCGAGAATGAATTCGAATCAGTCCAAAGCGGCGCGGCCCCACCTGGAGTTCCTCAGCGTGCGGGCCTTGCTGTCGTCGCTGGTCCTCTTCGGAGGAAGCGCGAATGCCGCCGAGGTCATTCAGCAGTTTCGCCAGCCCGAGTCGCGCGATGAGACGGGAAAACTCCTCGTCGAGGAGTCGGTCGTCAGCATCATCAACTGCAATGGCTCGGGTGAGAACGGCGGCCAGTTCTACATCTACCAATATGTCAACCGCCCGGGAGTTCGGGCCATCCGGCCACCCGACTGGAGCCAGCCAATCGGCGGACGCGATTTCGCCGCCTTTGAAGAGGCGGTCGCGGCGGCCTGTGCACCCGCTTCTGCCCCGGGAGGCCCGACGCCGGGGGCCCCCACCCCTGCCGGCTGCTGGGGATTCTCCGGCACCTGGTCGGACAACATCTTCGGGACCATGCAATTGGTCCAGATTGGCGAGAACGCCAGTGGCACCTATTCCGGAACGACATCGCCCGGCGCCATCAACGGCAAGGTCACGGGCCAGGCCTTCGATGGAACCTGGGTCAGTCGTGAGGGCACGTCCGGCACCGTCCATCTCGAGCTGAGAGGGGATGGGAGCACCTACGAGGGAGCGGCGAGCACCACCGGCTGGGGGAACAAGGTCAGCGGCAAGTGCGTGGGCCCGCCGCCCGCGGGGTGATGCGGGGCGCGTGGGCACCTCCACGGGCAGACCAAGCGGGGGCGCGCCTCGCTTCTGCCTGCCGCAGCACCGACAGCCCGGCAAGAGTGCGGACGGGCGGCTCCGCAGCGTGCGAGACTGGCCGAATGGAGCTCTGGATCAACCCTGCCTGTTCAAAGTGCCGCGCCGCGATGGCCGCGATGGATGCGTCCGGTGCAGCCTACGTCGTCCGCCGCTACCTGGAGTCGCCCCCCACCGCTGCGGAGCTGGAGGCCGTACTCGGGCGGCTCGGGATGGAGCCCTGGGAGCTGGTGCGCATGGGTGAGGCCGCGGCGACCAAGGCCACGCTGGAGATGCTGCCCAGAGACGCGACACACCGTGCCGACTGGATTGCAGCCATGGTCCAGCACCCAGAGCTGATTCAGCGGCCCATCGTTACCGCCAGCGACGGGACGACTGTGGTGGGGCGGAGCCCGGAGGCGCTGGAGAGGGTGCTCGCCGCGGAGCGCAGCTCGGGCACCTGAGCGGGGGCTTCAGGCCGAGTGAGCTTCGTCCGCTTCCGGGGTCCGACATCATGTTCAAGTGGCCCGATGGCGAGCTGTACCACGAGCGTGTGAAGGCGCCGGTGGGCTCCAAGTCGGGCGCGAAGGCGTTAGTGCCCGCGGACCTCGAACGTGCGGGCTTCGGGCTCCATGAAACGCAGGAGCGCCTCGCCCTCCTTCACCAGGGCGTCACGGTCCTTCTTCTTGATGGGCGCAAAGGGCTCGACGACGAGCGTAGCCGCCGCGCGCTTGCGCTCCACCGTCCACGTCCCGGCGATGAAGCCGTCCACGAGGAAGGTGGCGGGGACTCGCAGATTCTTGGTGATGAGCTTGGAGCGGTACGCGTCATCCACCAGCCGGGCCCGGTCCTCATGGCCGAGCACCAGGCTGTCGAACTCCGGGAGGAAGCGCGCGGGGGCGGCCGTGTCCTCGTCCGGCCGGGGTGCCTTGGGCAGGTCGAACAGCTCCCGCCCCTTCTCGTCCCGGAACGTGCGCAGCGAAGGCCGAAGCGCCTCGAAGGTGGACTTCAGGCCCTTGAGGCCGGACCAGGTCTGGGCATCCGTCACCGATGCGGGACCGAAGGCCGCGAGGTAGCGCTGCACCAGCGTGGGAAGGTCCGCTTCGGCGCGCAGCGGTGCGTCCAGCCAAGACTCCGCGACCGCGAAGTCCGTGGTGCCGGGGTAGCCCCACTCCGTCTCCGTGGGGACCTGGATGAGGGGTAGGAACATCCGCACCGCGAAGCCCATGGCGCGTTCGTCGTTCTGGGAATGCCGGGCCACCAGGTGGTCGCGCAGCGCCTCGAAGGTGCGCGGCGCTTCATCGAAGAAGGCGCGCGCCTCCTTGACGAGCGGCGCGACGTCCAGCCCCTTCGCGCGCTCGCGCAGCACCGACGCCACAGAGGCTTCGAGCAGCGGTGTGAAGCTGGCTCGCAGGTGCCGGTAGTCCTCCGCGCTCGCCAGGTGCAACGTGCCGCGCATCAACGTGGCGCGGACCACCTCCTTGCGCTGGAGCAGCACCTGGAGCGCGTCTCGCTCGAAGCCCGCGACACGCGACCACAGGCCGATGAACGGCGGCTTCGCCTGTTGGGCCTGAAGCGCCAGGAGCTTCTCCACCGCGCCGAGCACGGACGTCTGCTCGCGCGCCAGCAACATCTGCCGCGCCAAGGTCGCGCGGTTGAGGGCCCTGAGGGTCAACGGGGAATCTGGCATGTGGCCTCGCTCGCGGGGGGCACCTGGCGGGTCGTGGCGCCGCGCGAGTCGCGGAGGTGTAGCACTTCACGAACGAAGGGCGAACATGCCCGGTACTCCTGGAGCCCGGCACACCGGAGTGCCACATTGCACGGCATGAATGTGGACTGGCTCGACATGATGACGACACCCGCCGCCCTCGTGGACCTGGACCGTGTGGACGCCAACCTGAAGCGCGTGGCCATGTACACCCGCCAGCACGGCCTGCGGTGGCGGCCCCACACGAAGACGCACAAGACACCGGAGTTCGCCGCGCTCCAGCTCGCCGCCGGAGCCCAGGGCGTCACCGTGGCCACCGTCCGCGAGGCGGAGGTCATGGCCACCGTCTGCGACGACATCCTGCTCGCCTATCCTCCCGTGGGCGACGACAGGCTCACCCGGCTCATGGCGCTACCACCACACGTCCGGCTCACCGTGGCCCTGGACTCGGGCGAGGCGCTGGAGATGCTGAGCCGCGCGGCCCGGAGGGCGGGCCGTACGGTGGGCGTGTTGGTGGAGCTGGACCTGGGCATGCGGCGCGTGGGAGTCCAGTCCCCCGAGGACGCAGTCGCACTGGCCCGCGCAGTGACGTCCAGCAGTGGCCTGGAGTACCGGGGCATCACCTTCTACGCCGGACACCTGCGTATGCCACAGGCGGAGCTGGGCGACGCGATGCGTGAGCAATCCGTGCGGCTGGCCACCTACGTGGACACCCTTGCGGACGCGGGACTGCGGCCCAAAACCGTGAGCGGCGGCTCCACGCCGACGCTGTGGCGCTCGCATGAAGTCGCCGGGCTCACGGAGATTCGCCCGGGCATCAACATCTTCAATGACCGCAACGCCGTATCGGTGGGTGCATGCCCGTGGGAGGAATGTGCCTACTCCGTGCTGGCCACGGTGGTGAGCACCACGGTGCCGGGACAGGCCGTCATCGACGCGGGTTCCAAGGCCCTGGCCAAGGAGGAAGGCTTCACCGACACGGGCGTCTACGGCGCCCTGCTCGACCGGCCAGACGTCCTGGTGCGCGGCCTGTCCGAGGAGCACGGCCTGCTGGACCTCTCCAGCACCGACTGGCGGCCCCGCGTGGGCGACCGCGTACGCGTGGTGCCCAACCACGCCTGCGCCTCCGTCAACCTGCACGACCGGTTGCACCTGCTGCGTCAGAGTACCTGGGCCGGCACGCACGCCATCACCGCGCGAGGCTGGTGACGCGCGCCACTCAGTCCATGCGCTGGAGCTCCTTCGTCAGCGACTGCTCCAGCTCGCGAATGTTGCGATAGACGATGCAGCGATAGGACGCGACGTCGAAGCGGAGTTCCTTCACGTCACGCACCAGCAGCAAGGTGGGCCGGCCCCGCCCCCACGCATAGCCGACCTCCAGGTACACGTTCGGATTGGCCAGGGACAGGTCGGCGATCACCACCTTCGCCGTCTCGATGCGCTCGCGGATGCGCTGGATGATGGGGCCGTCGAACAGCTCCTGGTCCACGCGCTCGCACAACATGCGCGCGGCCTTCACCGGGCCCTGGATGCCGTAGTGATAGGTGTCCTCCAGCTCGGGTGCGAAAGGCATGGCCACGAAGGCGTGAGGCTTTGCCATGGACACGGTGCCCGCCGTCGCCAGGGGTGGTGCCTGCGTCACGGAAGACATTCGCCGCACACGAAAGACACCCTCCGGAAGCGTCTCCACGCCAGGCGTTGCGCTCAGGCCGCGCGCGAAGGCCTTCGCCAGTCTTTGTGCCCGGCTCGCGTTCCGCTCCACCACCGTGAAGCGCGCCAGGGATTGGGGCCCGGAGCCACGTTGGAAGGCTTCAACGAGCCCGCCCACGAAGGCGAGCACGGCCTCGTCTTCATCCAATCCGTAGTTGGGGCCATGAACGGTGCCCGCGACATGCGCGAGGCCCGAGTGGTTCTCCAGGGCCGCCAGCGCGCGCACCGCGAACTGGCGAATCTCGTGGTAGCCGAACTCCCCCAGGCGAACGGTGCCCACGAAGAGCGCCCGTCGCGCGGTCAGCGCCCCCCGCGTCTCCACGAGGCGCGTCGCGCCCGGCGCGAGCTCGAGCTGCGCGAGGGGAACACCCGCCTGCTCCAGGCGCCGCGCCGCTTGACCTGTCGCGCCATAGAGACTTTGTGCGTATTTGAACAGCACCGCGTCCGCGGTGAACTCGGTCAGGTCTCCTACCTTCAACGCCACGTCGAGGAACTGGGCCATTGCGTCCCACTGTAAAGCCTTGCGTCTGCTGTTCCCAACCCGACGTCCACGTCTGCCCATCAGTGCATGACGCAATGCGCCTCTCTTTTTCTCGGCTATCAAGTACGTCCTGTCTGAAGATCTCCGTTTGTGTTGTGTTAAGGAACGCCCCTGGCCCTTGGGGGGTCCATCCCGACACAGCCATGACGGCACGGGGCACGGAGGAAAGTCATATGGAGCGCATTGCAATTGTTGGCGCCGGCACCGCGGGACTTCACCTGGGTCTGAAGCTGCTGTCCCACGGTGTGCCCGTGACGATCTACACGGAGCAGGAGCCGAGCAGGCTACGGGTTTCCCGTCTGCTCAACACGGTGGCGCACCATGCCCCCACGCGCATGCGCGAGCGCATCCTGGGCGTGGACCACTGGAGCGGCCCCAACGCTGACATGTTCTATATCGGCATCCATGTGAACGGCGGCCCTCACCCGTTCAGCCTCCGGGGTCGCTTGGATTCCCCCACCATCTTCGTGGACTACCGGCAATACCAGCCGCGCCTCGCGGAGGACTTCGTGGCGCGCGGCGGCAAGCTGGAGGTCCTTCCCGTGGACCTCGACGTGCTGGAGCGCCTGGCCCAGCAGCACGCGCTGATGGTGGTCGCCACCGGCCGCAATGGCCTGACACGCCTGTTCCCTCGCGTGCCCGCTCTGTCGCCGCACACGCAGCCGCCGCGCATGCTCTTCGCCGCGCTGCTCAAGGGCGTGCGCATGCAGGAGCCCATTGGGATGAATGCCAACCTGATTCCGGGCCAGGGCGAGATCTTCGAGTCCCAGGTCGTCACCGCGGACGGCCGGGTCCCCAGCGTGCTCATCGAAGCCCTTCCCGGCAGTGAGCTGTCGCGGCTCAGCACGCAGCGCTACGACGAAGACCCGCGCGCCTTCGAGGCGATGCTGATGAACTTCCTGCGGCGCTTCGCGCCCACCACCTACGAGCGCGTGGATTCAGCGAGCTTCGGCGTGCGAGGTCCCATGGACTACCTCCAGGGTTCCTTCACGCCGACGGTGCGCCAGGGCTGGGCGCCCCTCTCCAACGGCCGCTTCGCGCTGGCGGTGGGCGACACGCACGTGACGAACGACCCCGTCGCGGGCCAGGGCGCCAATGCGGGGTCCGCTTCCGCCTTCGCGTTGGCGGAGCACATCGTCACCGCGCTGGCGGACAACCGGCCCTTCGACGAGGTCTTCTGTCGGGAGGCCGAAGCGGGCTCGTGGGCCGCCACCGCGCCGGCGACGCACTGGACCAACACCCTGCTCCAGCCGCCGCCTCCGCATGTGATTGATTTGCTGGCCGCTGGCAGCAAGGACGCACGGGTCGCGGACGCCATCGCCACCGCCTTCGTGACGCCCGAGCTCATCCTCTCCGCATGCGCCAGCCCGGAGAACTCCGCGGCGTTCATCGCACGGCACCGCCCCATGGTCCGCGAGGCCGCGCCGCCTCCGAGCCCCCTGGCGTGGCACCCGCCTCCCGAGGAGCCCAAGGTCACTGTGTCGTTGACCCGCTGAGGACCATTGAAGTCGTCGCGGAGAGGCGGCTCGAGCAGGCCGCCTCGTCGTGCGACTGTGCTCCAACACAGCGGCCTCGCTCGCTGATGCGCGAAGTGCGAGCGCGTGATTCAACCCTGCCCCGCTGGGGACGTGCGGTTATCTTCCGCGCCATGCGATTCGCCATCTTGGGGTCTGGAGGCGTCGGTGGTTTCTTCGGCGCGAAGCTGGTCCGCGCCGGGCATGACGTGACGTTCCTCGCGCGCGGAGCGCACCTGCGCGCCATGCGGGAACACGGGCTCACCATCCACGGCGCCGAAGGAGACTTCACGGTCGCGGTCAAGGCCGACGATGACGTCCAGCGCTTCGGCCCCGTGGACGTCGTGGTCCTCGCGGTGAAGAACTACGACGTCGCTTCCGTGCTCCCCGCGGTGAAGACGTTGCTCTCCGCGCGAGGCGCACCGGCGCCGGGCGAAACGCCGCCCTTCGTGCTCACCTTGCAGAACGGCGTGGACAGCCCCTCCGAAGTGGCCGCCGCCGTGGGCGAAGCCGCCGTCCTGGGCGGCACCACGTACATCTCCACCGCCATCAGCGAGCCAGGCGTCATCACCCAGACCGGAACGAACCATCGAATCGTGCTCGGAGAAGTATTCGGTGACACCTCGCGCATCTCCGACCGGGCACAGTCCCTGCGGGACGCGCTGGCCGGCGCGGGCATCACCGTGGAGGCCGTGGCGGATGCGCGCGGAGCGCTCTGGGACAAGCTGTCCTTCCTCGCCTGCATGTCCGCGTTCAGCACCGCGTCCCGGCTGCCCGTGGGCGCCCTCCGGGACAATCCGGCCTTCCGCGAGGTGTTCCGGCAAGCCGCCGCCGAGGTGCTCAGCGTCGCCGCCGCGGAGGGCATCACCACCACGCGCACGCCGGACGCCCTGGTGCAGTACATGGACGGGCTGCCCGCCCACATGCGCCCATCCATGCTGGGCGACCTGGAGAACGGCAAGCCGCTGGAGGTCGAATACCTCCAGGGCTCGGTGGTGCGCCGGGGCCGCGCGCGGGGCGTCCCCACGCCGGTGATGAGCACCCTCTATGTCCTGCTGCAGCCCCACGCCCAGGGGGAACGAAAGGCCTGAGCCACGACGCCCGGCTGGAGGCCAGCCAACACCCTCCCCGCCTTCAGGGCTCGCGCAATCGCCGGGCCCGATGGGCATATGAACGTCATATGACCGAGCCGAAGCCCCGTCCTTCCGAGAACGAGCTGCCCCCCGTCTTGGGCCGCGTGGCCTTTCTCGCCGTCGTGTCCGGCCTGACGCCGCTCATCCCCGTCCCCTTTCTGGATGACTACGCACTCCGGCAGGCCCGCGAGAGCATGGTCCTCACCATCCTCTCCGAACACGGCCTTCCCAGGCCGGCCCAGGCGGTGGAGGTCCTCGCCGGCTCACACGTTGGCCGGACGGCGGGCGGCCGACTGATGAGCTACATGAAGGGCCTGGTGCTCTTCCCGGTGCGCAAGGTGTTCCGCAAGATCTTCTTCGTCTTGTGGGTGAAGGACTGCGTGGACGTGGCGTCATCAGCGCTGCACCACGGCTACCTGCTCAACCATGCCATGGACCGTGGCGACCTGAGGCCCGAGGACATGGAGGGCCCGCTGCCCGGGAAGATTCACGACGCCATCGTCGCCGCCTGCGCGGAGTTGGACCCGCGCCCCGTCAATCAGGCCCTCCGCCGGCTCTTCGTCGGCAGCCGCCTGCTCATGGCCGAGGCCACTCGCGCCTTCTTCAGCTCCGACGCCCTCGGCCCCCGTACGCCCGAGCCGGGCGAGAGCGCCGAGGTGAAGACCTTGACGGAGCGCCTCATCGCCGCGCTCTGGGAGGAGCGCGGTTACTTCGCCGCGCTGCAACAGCACTACGACACGCACCTGAAGGCGCGCCACACCCCGTAAAGGGCCTGGCGTGTCACGGCACGGCGTCGGCGGTGGCGGCGGCCAGCGGCTCGCGGATGCGCCGCGAGAAGTCCGGGCGTCCATCCGCCGCCTGCGCGCGCGCGTTGATGTGGTAGCGCTGGCGTACCTGCTCCAGCGGCGCGTCCCGGTCGATGAGCTCCAGCTCATACGCCAGGGCGTCCGAGTACGCCGGCAGCAAGGTCCGGTGGTCGTAGGGCACCCGGCTCTGGCTCACCTTCTCCAGGTGCCGCACCAGGTTGGTGGTGCAGTTGTTGGTGAGCGTGTCGTAGAACTCCGGCTTCTCGTGCAGCGCGTTCATCCGCGCCACCATGTCGAGGAAGAAGCTGGCGATGCGCTCCTTCGACGCATCCACCGGGTAGAGATAGACGTCATCCTTGCGGTGGTTGGAGCGCAGTTGCACCAGGTCCCGCTCGTCCCCCACCACGTAGGTGAGCTCGAACTGGCGGAACAGACCGCCCAGCGCGGAGAAGGTCTCCCCCTTCTCCCGGCGGACCTCCACGGAGAAGACGAGGTAGCGCCCATCCGCGAAGCCGAAGCTCACCATGGTGTGGGCCGCGCCCCAGACGCCGGAGAAGGGCTCCACGATGAACCACGCGCCCGTGAGCTCACGCGTGTCGTACGTGGCCGAGTACCACGACGCATCCCAGTCCGACGTGGTGCGGTAGCGGAAGTCACGCACGTCATGCAACGTCACACGGGAGCCCTCCACCACCGCCCGGGCGGAGCGCGCCAGGTCCGGCGCCCAGTCCGCCTGCGTCGCAGGTCGGACCGTCTGGGTCCACCCCCAGATGGCCACACACCCAACGCCCATGACGGACAGGGCCGCCCCTTGTGAGTGACGCCGCCAGGCAACCACCGCGCCCGCCGCGAGCAGCCCGGCCCCCAACGCCCGCAGGACGTGCGCGCCCTCGGGGCCCGCCCCCGTCAACGCCAGGGCCAGCGCCGCCCAGGTGACGCCCAGCGCGAGGAGCAGCGCCGTGATGACACGGAAGACTCTTTGCATGGCCGGCGAGTATATGCGGGCTTCAGACGCCGACCGCACCCACGCCTTCCGTGTCTTGACCCCTTTTCCTGGATTGTGGCCAGAATACGCCCCGTTCCAGGAGAGAAATCAATGACGGATGAGCGAGAGGACACGACCGTCTACAAGGTCGTGGTGAACCACGAGGAGCAGTACTCCATCTGGCCGGCCGACCGCGAGAACGCGCTCGGCTGGAAGGATGCAGGCAAGCAGGGCCTCAAGGCCGAGTGCCTGGAGTACATCAAGGAGGTCTGGACGGACATGCGTCCGCTGAGCCTCCGCAAGAAGATGGAAGAGCTGAAGTCGTAGTCACGGCACCGTCCGTGCGCACGCCCCTCGCGACCCCTGGCAACGGCGCCAGGGTCCGGGGGGCGTGCTGCATGAGCGGAACGACAGCGACGCCTAGAGGTCCGGCGGCGGCCGGACGCCCAGGTGGCACGCCCTCAGCGCCAGCTGCGTGCGGTTCTCCGCGCCCAGCTTCCGGTAGAGTTGCGTGACGTGGGACTTCACGGTGCGCTCGGCGATTTGCAGGTGCGCGGCAATCTTCAGGTTGTCCGCGCCGCCCGCGACATACGCCAGCACCTCGCGCTCGCGCTGCGTGAGCGCCAGCAGCACGCTCGCGGTGGGTGACGTCACCGGTGGATGTTCGAAGTCGTTCCTCAGGAGCTGCACCGGAAACAGCCGCTCGCCTCGGACCAGGGAGTTGATGGCGGACGCCACCGCCGTCGTGCCCAGCCCCGCGCGGAACAGGTAGCCGGAGGCACCCTCGTCGAAGCACTGCGAGATGATTTCCGGTGTGCTCACCGCGGAGAGCAGCAGCATCCGCACCTCCAGCCGGCGCTTGCGCGCCTCCCGCAGGAGATTGATGCCTTCCGTGACGGAGCAGCCCACGGCGGCCTCGCTGTCGCCCTCCACGTCCATCACCGCGACCTGCGGCGGGTCTGTCCCCAGGCTGTCGAGGAACAGGCGCACGTCCCTCGTCACCGAGGAGACCTGCACGCCTTCACCACGGAGCCCGTCGGCCAGGCCCTGCCAGGCCGCCCACGGTCCTTCGAGAATCGATACACGAATCGCTGCTTGATTGGTTGCCATGCGAAGGCCCCCCAGCCGTCATGGCGAAAACTGCATGAACAGACAACTGACCACAGCCGGCTCCGGTACCACCTGGGCCAGTGGGTTGCATGACAGGGAAGAACGAGCGCGTCCGCTGAGCCACTCCGGAGTCGGCCTACCGATGTACGACTCGACTCCTGGCTGTTTTTGACTTTCAGCTACTCCTGACGTCCCTGCGGGCCGCACCTCCTTCGGCCCAGGTTCATGGTCCAACGCAGAAACCCTATCACCGGGAAAGCGCAGACGCGAACCAGCCCCAATGGGAGTGTCCAGTGTGCATGAATCAGAGCCCGTTACAGGGGTTTCATCCGTTGGTTCGTCATCGCTGTCCGGAGCCGGACACGCCCGGGCGTCCACAAGTCGATGAAAGCCCCCTCCCGCACGGCGCTGTCTGTCAACCGTGACACATGCGTCTGGGCCCTGAAAGTCCCGCAAGTCCAAGCAAAAAAAGGGGGTGCGACATGGAGGCGTGGGAGGAAGGCAGACGTGTATGCTGCCGACCCCGCATGCGCTCCGCTCCGACTCCCCATCTCGACGTCGCCACCCCCGAACGCGTGGCGCTCACGCTTCCCATCGCGGGCATCGGCTACCGGTGCCTCGCGTGGCTGGTGGACGCGAGCCTGCTGTTCTTCTTCTGGCTGGTGGCCTACTTCGTCTTCACGTTGCTGGTGTCGGACGTGCTCGGCGTCTTCCAGGCGCTGTCGGGCGTGGGGCAGACGCTGCTGGTGGTGGGCGTCTTCGCCACGCAGTGGCTGTACTGGACGGTGAGCGAGGTCTTCTTCCACGGCCAGACGGTGGGCAAGCGCGTGCTGGGCATCCGGGTGGTGCGCACGGACGGCTCGCCCGTGGGTGTCTACGAGAGCGCGGTGCGCAACCTCTGCCGCGCGGTGGACTTCCTGCCCATGCTGTACGCCGCCGCCTGTGTCAGCATGCTGCTCACCCGTCAGCACCGGCGCCTGGGAGACCTGCTGGCCGGCACGCTGCTGGTGCGCGAGGAGCGCATCGACCTGGACAAGTACACCGCCGCTCCGGCCGCGTCCGTGCCCTTGCCACAGAGCACGGGTGCGCGGCCCCTGTCGCCGGAGGACGTGGAGCTGGTGCTGTCCTTCCTCTCGCGCGCGCCGGGGCTGGCGCCAGAGGTGCGGCAGCGGCTGGGCGCGCGGCTGGTGGAGCGCGTGGGGCCTGACGACGCGGAAGCACGCGCGGCGGTGCTGGCGTCCGAGGAGCGCACCGAGGCCTTCCTGCGCGCCCGCGTCCAGGGAGAGCGCTGAGATGGCCACGCCCCTGCCCGCCTACGTGGCCCAACGCCGCGCGGACTGGGATGCGCTCCAGGCCCTGCTGGCGAAGCAGCGCTCCGGCACGCTGAAGCTGGGCGAGCTGCGCACGCTGGACACGCTGTACCGCCGCGCGTCCGCCGACCTGGCGCACGCGCAGACCTTCTACGCCGGCACGGATGTCCACCGCTTCCTCAACCAGCTCTGTGGCCAGGCCTACGCGTCCATCTACCAGCCGCCGCGCGAGCGCTGGCCCGCGGTGCGGGACTTCTTCCGCCGCGAGTTCCCCGCCACCTTGCGCCGCGAGCGTGGCTTCGTGGGCGCCAGCGCCGTGCTGTTCATCCTGGGCATCCTGCTGGGCGCCCTGGTGGTGCTGTGGGAGCCCCGGGGCGCCGAGCTGCTGGTGCCCTCCGGCGTGCGCCACTACGTGGCGCAGGGCCGCATGTGGACGGATGACATCCTGTCGGTGGCGCCGCCCAACTCGGTGGCGTCCGGCATCGCCACCAACAATCTCACCGTCACCATTGTCACCTTCGCCCTGGGCCTCACCGGCGGCCTGGGCACGCTGTTCCTGCTGGTGAACAACGGGGTGCATATCGGCGCCATCAGCGCGCTGTGCGCCCGCGAGGGCATGCTGGGGGGATTGCTGGACTTCATCGCCGCGCACGGCCCGGTGGAGCTGTCCATCCTGGTCATCGCCGGCGGGGCGGGACTGATGGTGGGCCAGGCGCTCATCGACCCGGGGGAGCTGCCTCGGGGACAGGCGCTGGCGGTGCGCGGGCGGGAAGCGGTGAAGCTGGTGCTGGGCTGCGCGCCCTTCCTCGCCCTCATCGGCGTGGTGGAGGGCTACGTCTCCCCAGGGGACATGTTCCCCACCTGGCTGAAGGCGGGGCTGGGCCTGGTCCTGGGGGCGCTCTTCTGGGCCTACCTGCTGCGCGCGGGAAGGACGGAGGCGGAGGCCACGGGCGCTCCGGCCGACAGCGCCTCCTGACGCTTGCGCTGGCGGTGCCGGAGGATGCGCTCATAGGCCGCGTTCAGCTCGCGCATCTTCTCCGCGGAGCCGCCACGGTCCGGGTGCTGCTCCATTGCCAGCGCGTGGTAACGCGCGCGAACGGTGTCGGCCGAGTCCAGCGGCGAGACACCCAGCAGCCGGTAGGGGTCCTGCTCTTCCAGCGCGGACAGCCACCGGTCCAGCCGGTCCTTGACCTCGATGAACTGCTCGTCCTGGGCGCCGGTGTCCTTCACCGGGTGCGTGCGCACCTTCGCGTCCGCCCGGAAGACGTCGGAGTACACGCTGGACACCCAGCGGTGGCACCCGGAACACCGGAAGTAGCGAACCCGGGTCCCCGGTTGCTGGGTCATCCGGATGCCGCAGTGGGTGCACTCCACATCGACGTTTTCCAGTGTCTGCCAGTTCGCTGCCGCCGCGTTCATCGAACCTTGCTCCCGTTTGCAACACGCCTGTAGCGCGGGGAAGGTCCCACGATGGGAGATCGCGTCAAGAAAATCTCTCCGCCCCGGGTTAGAAGGGCCTCCATGCGTCCCCTGTTTCTCGCTGGCCTGCTCCTTGCCACCGCCGCCCGTGCCCAAGCCTCGTCCCCCCCGGGTCCGGCGCCCACGCCCCCGGTGGAGGCCGCGCCGGCGCCCGCGATGGACGACGCCGCCCTCCTGCGGGGCCTCCTGGGGGCGGTGCGGCCCGCACCGGAGGAGATTCGGGCCATCGCCATCGAAGACCTGGCGCTGCTGGGAGATGCCCGCGCCCTAGACGCGCTGGCCACGCTCCTGTGGGACCCCAACCCCCGCATCCAGCAGGCGGCGTTGAGGGCCGTCACGCTGTTCCAGCACGCCCGCGCGGAGGAGATTCTCGCCAACGTGGTGCGCCACCCCCGGCTGCCGGACGCGCTGAAAATCCAGGCGCTCAACGGGCTCGTCTTCCAGCGCACGCCCACCGCGCGCCGGGCTGTCCAGGACGCCGCTGTCGACTCGCGGCTCACCGCGGGGGTGCAGAACGCCGCGCGCGCCGTCGTGACTCAGTGGGACGCGACGCGCCGCTGACGCCCGCCCGTCGGGCAGCCATGCAGGCACCACCCGCCAGCGCCGGCGCCCAGGTCAAGGGCCGATTCCTGGAGATGTGACGCCCCTGCGCTACACTGCGGCGTCATGAAAATCACTCCGCTCGACATCCGGCAGAAGCGGTTCGAAACGGCCCTGCGCGGCTTCTCTCGCCGTGAGGTGGAGGCCTACCTCGAGCTCATCGCCGGTGAATTCGAGGAGGTGGTGAAGGAGAACATCGCGCTCAAGGAGGAAGTGAAGCGCACCCAGTTCAAGGTGGAGCAGCACCAGGAACGGGAGCGCACCCTCCAGGAGACCATGGTCACCGCCCAGCGCATCAGCGAGGACCTGAAGGACGCCGCGAAGAAGGAAGCGGAAATCATCATCGCGGACGCCGAGCATCAGGCGGAGAAGATCGTCCACGGTGCCCACCAGCGGCTGGTGCAGGTGGTGGAGGACATCAACGAGCTGAAGCGCCAGCGCACCCAATTCGAGTCGCAGGTCCGCTCCGTGTTGGATGCCCACCAGAAGCTGCTGGAGACCTTCAAGAGCCCCACGTTCGCGGACCGCGACTACGCGCGCGTCGAGGACAACGTCGCGTATCTGTCCCAGAAGAAGGCCAACGGCGACTCCTGACGCACCGCGCCGCGCGGTGAGGTTGCTGCAACCTGGGGCGAGGCTGTTATGTCAGTGGGAACGTGAGGCCGCCGCACATGCGCCACCTGCTTGTCCTGCTCCTGCTGCTCGCCGCCCCCGGGGCCTGGGCCCAGGAACCAGGCGGCCCTCATGGCACCCACGCCCATGACGTCGTGACGGACGCCGCGCTGGTGCCCTTGACGCGTCCGCCCCAGGTCAGCGGGGACGTGACGACGAAGCGCTTCCGCATCCTCCACACCGCCGCCGCCACCGCGGCCGCGCACGAGCTGTCCCGGCAGATTGAAGGTGTCCGAGACAGGTTCGGCACCATCCTGGGCAAGGACTGGCCGGGCGTCACCGAGATTCGCCTGGGCGTGGGCCGCAAGGAGTTCGAGGCCCTGGCGCTGCCCGGCGGAAAGCCCCCGGGATGGGCCGTGGCGCTGGCCTACCCCGCCCATCAAATCATCCTGCTGGACGCGCTCAGCCTCCATGAGCCGGAGGGCCAGCAGACGCTCCGGCACGAGCTGGCGCACGTGGCCCTGGGGCAGTTGGCCCCGTCGTGGCCCCGCTGGTTCCAGGAAGGCGTCGCGCAGTACGTCACCGGGGAGCGCTACTCCCTGACGCACTACTCCGCCCTCTTCCGGGCTGTCACCCAGGAGCGCGTGTTCCACTTCGAGCACCTCGACCGGGCCTGGCCGGACGTGCCGTCGGACGTGGAAATCGCCTACGCGCAGAGCGCCGCCTTCGTCGCGCACCTGTCGGCGAAGTTCGGCCCCCAGGCCATGGCCGCGCTCGTGGACGGCGTGGCGCGCGGCGAGCCCTTCGAGACGGCCTTTGGCAAGGCCTTCCGCACCTCGCTGTTGGTGGAGGAGACCGACTGGCGTGAAGGCCTGGCCGCGCGCTACGGCTGGCTCCCGCTCACCACCAGCTCCGCGCTCGTCTGGCTGAGCGCGTCCTTCCTCTGCGTGGCCGCCTATGCCCGCCGCCGCCAGCAGCGCGCCGCGAAGCTCGCGGAGATGGCGGCCCAGGATGCCGCGGAGGACGCCGCGCTGCGGCTGCTGGCCGCCCAGGCCGCACAGGCCCAGGCGCAAGGCACCGCCGTGAGTGCCGGGGACTCCACCTGGCCGGACTGGCCCGCGGGCTCGCAGGGCACGGAAGCCCACCTGGAAGCCCAGGACAGCGAGGCGCCCGCGGACAGCGCCATCAGCGACCTCCCGGGTGAACTGGACGACGAAGACGGCCTTAACGGCCGGCCGCCGAAGCCCACCCTCCACTGAACGTCGCCCTTCCCGTCCTGCCATGACTACAGGGCGGGGCCTGTAGTTTCTACAGGCGCGCTGCTCCTCTGCCTGCCCATCCCTTCAAGGCAAATGGCTGATTTCACTGGGAAGACTTATCCCAGGGGTGTTGGCCGATGGATTGCTTTGGCTTCCGTACGCGATGCGGAAGGCACTGGACATGAGCGAGCGTGGACGTAAGGCAGCCGTGCTGGCGCGATTCTTCCGTCAGCAGCCGGATCGAATCTCCGCGCTGTGGCGACGGATGGTGCTGGCGGCGCCCGATTCGGACGCGTCGCGGGGCGCCCCCACCCAGTTGGACAACCTGGTGGAGCCCTTCATCCGCGAGCTGGGCCGGACGCTCGCGGGCGAGGAGTCCAGTCCCTGGAGCCGCACGCGCGCGGTGCTGCGCTTGTCGGCGCACCGGGGCGCCCGCTCGCTCTATGACGAATTCGCGGCGCTGCGGCGCTGCCTGGTGGATGCCTCCGAGGTGCTCGGTGGCGGGGATTGGGAGCGCGAGCGCATCAACCGCGCCGTGGACGAAGCCGTGGACTCCGCGGTGGCGCTCCTCCAACGGATGAAGGACCCGCGAGCGGATGGCCCGCGGGTGCCCTTCGGTGGGTTGGTCGTCGAGTACTTCGAGCGTCCTTCCCGGACGCGGCGCGTGTCCCCGGACACGGGAGACGGACGTACGGCAATGCACTGAGGGCGTGTAGGGGTTGGCCGGCCCGTTCGACTTGACGTGCCCGGAAACGAGCGCGTCCGAGACCGGCGGGAGGGAGTGTGCCTGGGTGGGGGCCCATGGCGCGCTTTGTGGGAAGGCGTGCTCCCGCTGGGGAGTGGTGAGCGCGCACCGCGAGCCGCTGGCAAGACGCGTGGATGGGGGTCCACGCGACTCGCCGGTCGGACGGGTCGGCGCATTTGTCGCAGGGTGTGCAGCAGCGGCTGTGGGGGCCGCGGGTGGAGCATGCGGGAGGGGCGCCTACGGGGGTGGGCGCTCCTCCCGTATTTTTTCGCGCCGCCCCGCCCTGCCCGCGCGTCAGTGCGCGTCCGCCCAGCTGCGCCCCGCGCCCACCTCTACCTTGAGCGGCACCTTCAGGTCGGCCACCGAGGACATGGCCTTCACCGCCAGCGCCTTCACCTGCTCCACTTCCGCGTCTGGCGCCTCGAAGAGGAGTTCGTCGTGGACCTGCAGCAGCATCCGCGTGCGCAGCTTCTGGGCCGTCAACGCCTCGTCCACCGCCAGCATGGCCTTCTTGATGAGGTCCGCGGCGGTGCCTTGAATCGGCATGTTGATGGCGGCGCGCTCGGCGGCCTGGGCCACGCCGCGGTTCTTGGAGTTCAGGTCCGCCATGTAGCGGCGGCGGCCGTAGAGCGTCTCCACGTAGCCCGTCTTGCGCGCCCTATCGACAGTCTCCTCCAGGTAGCGCCGGATGCCGGCGTAGCGCGTGAAGTACCGCTCGATGATGTCGCGGGCCACGTCCTGGGCAATGCCCAGCCGCGCCCCCAGGCCGTGCGGTGACAGGCCGTAGGCGATGCCGAAGTTCACCATCTTCGCGACGCGGCGCTGCTCGCGGTCCACCTGCTCCTTGGCCACGCCGAACACCTCGGCCGCGGTGCGGGTGTGGATGTCCTCGTCATGGAGGAAGGCCTCGATGAGCACGGGGTCGTTCGCGATGTGCGCCAGCAGCCGCAGCTCCACCTGGCTGTAGTCCGCGCTCACCAGTTGGTGCCCTTCCGCGGCCACGAAGGCGCGGCGAATCTCCCGGCCCAGGTCGGTGCGGACGGGGATGTTCTGGAGGTTCGGGTCGGTGGAGGACAGGCGTCCGGTGGCGGTGGCCGCCTGGTGGTAGGTGGTGTGAATGCGCCCGTCGGCGGCCACCAGCGTGGGCAGCGTGTCCAGGTAGGTGCTCTTCAGCTTGGACAGGCTGCGGTACTCGATGATGGCGCCCGGCAGCGGGTGCTCCTCGGACAGTTTCTCCAGCACCTCCTGGTCCGCGGACGGGCCCGTCTTGCCCCGCTTGATGATGGGCAGCTTCAGCTCCGTGAAGAGCACCTCCACCAACTGCGGATTGGAGCCGATGTTGAACTCGCGGCCCGCGTGCCGGTAGACCTCCTTCACCTGCGCCTCGACGGCGGCGTCCACCTTCACGGAAGTGCGCGACAGCTCGGCGGTGTCCAGCAGCACGCCCCTGCGCTCCATCTGCGCCAGCAGCGGCAACAGCGGCAACTCCATGTCGCGAGCCAGCGCCGCCAGCTTCGCCGCCTCCAGTTCCTTCCACAGCTCGGGCGCCAGCCGGCGCGCGGCCTCGGCGCGGATGGCGAAGCCGGTGGCCACCTCCTCCACCGTGTGGTCCGCCAGCGCGCGGTCCTTCTTGCCGCGCTTGCCCTCCGCGGCGGGCGGCAGCGGCGGCAGCTCCGTGTTCAGCCGCTCGCGCGACAGGTCCACCAGCGCGTGCTCGCGGCGGGACGGGTTGAGCAGGTAGCTGAGCAACTCCACGTCGTCGTGTGCGCCGTGCAGGGTGATGCCGTCGTTGGCCAGCACCAGGCTGAGCGCCTTGAGGTCATGCCCGCCCTTCTTCACCGCCGCGTCCTCCAGCACCTCGCGGAAGGCCGCGGTGAAGGCCTCCGGCCGCACCTGGGTGACGCCGAGTTGCGCGTGCCGCAGTGGCACATACGCCGTCTGCCCGTCCGGCAGCGCCACGCCCAGGCCCACCAGCTTCGCGCCGAAAGGCGAGCCCTCGTAGGCGGGAATCAGGGTGACGGCGCCCGCCTCGCGCACGGCGCCCGCCAGTTGGGCGAGCTCCGCGTCCGCGCCCACCAGCCGCGGCGTCACCGCCAGCGGCGCGGGCTTCTCCTTCACCTCATCGGGTGCCCCGGCGACACCGTCCTGCTGGGGCAGCTCCTTGAGGAGGGCGAAGAACTCCAGCTCGGTGAACAGCTCGCGCGAGCGCTGCGCGTCCACCGGCCGGCGGGCCAGGTCCGCCATGCGCACGTCCAGCGACAGGTCCGTCTTGAAGGTGACGAGCACCTTGGCGCGAAGGAGGCTCTCGCGGTGCGAGGCGATGTTCTCCCGGATCTTCGGCTTCTTCACCTCATCCAGGCGCGAGAGCAGCGTCTCCACGTCACCGAACTGCTGGATGAGCTCGGTGGCCGTCTTCGGCCCGATGCCCGGCACCTTGGGGACGTTGTCCACCGCGTCGCCGATGAGGGCCAGGTAGTCCCGCATCTGCCCCGGCTCGATGCCCAGCCGCGCCTTCACGTCCGCGGGCAGCGTGTGCACGTCCTTCATCGGGTCGTACAGGCGCACGTCGTCGTCGACAATCTGCACGAAGTCCTTGTCGCCGGTGACGACCTGGACGCAGAAGCCCTCCTGCTTCGCCTTCACGGCCAGCGTGCCGATGACGTCGTCGGCTTCCCAGCCGGCCACCTCCAGCACGGGCACGTTGATGGCTTCCACCACGCGGCGGATGAGGGCGAACTGGGGGACCAGGTCCTCCGGGGGCCCCTCGCGGTTGGCCTTGTACGTTGGATCAATCTTCTGGCGCTCGGTGCGGCTCTCCTTGTCGAAGGCGAGCGCCACGTGCGTGGGCTTCAGCTCACGCAGGGCCTTGAGCACCATGCGCGTGAAGCCCAACACGGCGTTGGTCTGCACACCCTTGCTCGTCGTGAGCGGAGGGATGGCGTGGTAGGCGCGGAAGATGAAGCCGGACGCGTCGATGAGGACCAGGGTGGGCGCGGAGCGCGAAGGGCTGGTGTCGACCATGCCCCCGTGCCTAGCGCGCCCGCCCGGCCCTGTCCACGACGCGTGCTACTTGCAGCCCAGCTCCGCCTGCTTCGCGACGACCATCTCCTCCACACCGTCGCCCTTGACGGCGTAGTCCAGCGCCACCGCCATGTCGCCGCAGCCCGACGCCGCACGGAAGGCCTCCAGTGCCCTCGAGGAGCAGAAGGCCGCCGCCTTGTTCAGGTTCGGATTGCCCGCGTAGAAGCTGAACCCCAGCTTCCACACGCGGCAGGCGCGGCGGCGGTCCTCGCGGTCGGCCCAGTGCTTGCCGCGCTGGTACGACTTCTCCGCGATGTCCTGGAGGATGTTGCGCCGGTAGAAGGACGGCTTGGACTCCGCGAGCTCCAGCATCACCGCCTTGTCCGTGGCCAGCGCCTCGCGGAAGGGCTCCGCGGCCTTCTCCGGATCCTCGGCGGCCAGATAGCTCTGGCCCACCTTGAAGAGCTGATCCACGGTGGACATGATCTTCATCAGCTCGTCCGCCTCGGCGTGGTACTGCGCGGCCTCGTAGTTGGCGCGCAGCTTCTGCATGGTGGCCAGCGCCTCGCTGCCACGGCCACCCCAGTAGTCCAGGAGCGCGGCCTGCATCAGCTTGTTGGGGAAGCGCTTCTTCGCCGCCTCCATGACGAAGGTGCGCGGGTCCGCGACCCGCTCGTCACCGGCCAGAACCTCCGCCACCGGGCACACCCAGGGCGCCGCGTTGGCGTCCATCTTCTGCCGCGCGATGAGGAACTTCACGAACATCGGATCCTTCGGCCGCCACTCGTCGCGGCGCAGGCGGCCCTCCAGCTTCAGCGTGAAGCCCAGGGGCGGCTGCAGGTCCTCGCGCGGCTTCGACTGGCACCACACCGCCATGTACACCTCGCAGCGTGACACGGCGGCGCTCCACTGCGAGTCACGCAGGTACAGCTTGCAGTCCTCCTGTGCGCGCTTCGTCACCGCCTCGGCGGCCTCGCGCGCCTTGGCGCGGGCGCGGCGGAAGTACTCGCTCTCCTTCTGGATCTTCCGGAACGACTCCAGGGCCTCTTCCGGCTTGAGGCGCTGCAGGAGCCGCTCGCCCTGCGAGTAGTACTCGAAGGACTCCTTCTCCAGCTTGATGCGCCGGATGAGCGTGTTCGCCTCCGGGTGGATGGGGTCCAGGTCCAATGCCTGGGTGCAGACCTCGTGGGCCTTCTCCCAGTTGGGGGCGCCCAGCTCGCTGGATGCGTAGGAGCGGCACTCGCTCAGCAGGTCCTGGATCTTCTGCGTCGGATCCATCTGCGCGGCCCCGCCCGGCCCCTGAACGTCCACCGGCTTGGGGTTCAGGATGGAGGACACCATGCCCACCATCAGCAGCACGCCCACCAGCCCGGCCGCCACCATGATGAGCTTCTTGCGCTTGGCGGCGGGATCCTCGTCCGCGCCCCCACGCGCCGCGCCCGCCGCGCCCCGGCGCACGGGCACCGCGGACGGTTCGGGCTCGAAGGTCATCTCCACCACGCCGAACTGGAGCTGATCCCCCGGCTCGAGCGGGACCGGCGTCTGGTCCAACGGCTCGCCGTTGAGCAGCGTCCCGTTGGCGCTGCCCAGGTCCCGCACCGTCACGCCCGAGCTGGTCGCTTCCAGCTCCGCGTGGCGGCGGCTCACGGAGTCGTCATCCAGCATGATGCCGGCGGGCGGCTGCCGCCCCACCAGCACCTTGCCCTTGAGCGGATATGTCTGGCCGGCCCAGGGACCGACCATGCCGCGAAGCACCGGGCCACCCGCCGGCGCCGGACGTGCGCCGCCACCCGGGGCGGGACGTGCCGGACGCGCGGGCCGCTTCGCCAGCGCCGCGCCGGGCTCGCTCTTCGCTGCGCCGGAGCCCTTCTTGATGCTGGGCATGGCCCGGGTGGCGCGTACACCGCCGCCCTCGTCGCCCACCGGCATGGGCTCATCGCCCCCCGCCGCGGGCCTGGCCGCCGAGCGCCGGGCCCCAGAACCCCGCACCGCGGCCGGTTTGAGACGCAGCACGTAGTCCCCGAGGAGGACCTCCGACTGCGGCGTCAGGGCCGTGGGCTCCATGATGCGCTGGCCGTCGACGAACGTGCCGTTGGCGCTGCCCACGTCCTCGATGAAGACGGTGCCGCCTTCGTCGAAGACGCGCGCGTGCGTACGCGACACGCCCCCTTCGGTGATGAGGATGTCACTGCCCTGCTGGCGGCCAATCTTCAGCTCGCCCGTGATGGCGAATTCGTTCTCAGTGCCGTCGGGGTGACGGACGACCAGGGTGGCCATGGGCGCGTCAGTCCTCGCGGAAGATGCTCATGTTGACGGGGATGCCCTTACGCTGCAGCTCGTCGTAGAACTTCGGCACGAAGCCGGAGGCGACGTAGCGGCCACGGACCTTGTGGTCCTCCGTGAAGCCATCCTGTTTGAAATAGAAGATGTCCTGGAGGGTCACGATATCGACCTCCATGCCGGACACCTCGGTGATGTAGCAGATCTTCCGCGTGCCGTCGGAGAAGCGCGTCTGCTGCACGATCATGTGCACCGCGCTGGCGATCTGCTCACGGATGGCCTTCACCGGCAGGTCCATGCCGGACATGAGCACCATCGTCTCCAAGCGGGCGATGGCGTCTCGCGGCGTATTCGCATGGAGCGTGGTGAGCGAACCGTCGTGGCCGGTGTTCATGGCCTGGAGCATGTCCAGCGTCTCACCGGAGCGGCACTCACCCACGACGATGCGGTCGGGCCGCATGCGCAGGCAGTTCTTCACCAGCTCGCGGATGGTGATGGCGCCCTTGCCTTCCAGGTTGGGCGGCCGGCTCTCCAGCTGCACCCAGTGGTCCTGCGGCAGTTGCAGCTCGGCGGCGTCCTCCACGGTGATGATGCGCTCACCCTCCGGGATGAAGGAGCTGATGATGTTCAGCGTCGTCGTCTTCCCGGAGCCGGTGCCGCCGGAGATGACGATGTTGCGCCGGGCCTTGACGCACATCTCCAGGAACTCGGCCATCTGCGCCGTGACGGTCTTGTACTTGATGAGGTCCGCGATCTTCAGCGAGTCCTTCTTGAACTTGCGGATGGTGATGCAGGGACCCTTCAGCGCCAGCGGAGGGATGATGGCGTTGACGCGGCTGCCGTCCTTGAGGCGCGCGTCCACCAGCGGGCTGGACTCGTCGATGCGGCGGCCAATGGGCGCCACGATGCGCTCGATGACGCCGAGCACCGCCTGGTTGGAGGAGAACGTCTTCTCCGACAGGGTCAGCTTGCCCTTGCGCTCGATGTAGATCTGGTTGGCGTGGTTCACCATGATCTCGCTGATGTCATCCGACGCGAGGAACGCCTCGAGGGGCCCGAGCCCCAGCGCCTCGTTGATGACGTCCGTGAGCAGCTCCTCGCGGTCCACGTCCTCCGGAAGCTCTCCGTCCGCTTCCATCTGGTCGATGATGTCGCGGATGGCCTTCTCGGTGCGGCGCCACAGCTCGTCGTCGCCGAGCCGGTCCATGTCCATGCGGCGCAGATCGAGGTACTCGATGAGCCGGTCATGGATTTCCTTCTGGAGCCGGGTGTAGCGCTCCTGACGCGGATCCACCTTGCGCTTGTTCTTCGCCAGGGCGGACGCCAGCGACGCCGGCATGCCCTTGGGAGCGGGCGCGGGAGGCGGCGCTTCTTCTTCCTCCTCCTCGTAGGGCTCGTCTTCTTCGTAAGCCCCTTCCTCGTCCTCGTAGGGCTCCTCGCCCTGCTCGTCGTAGTACTCCTCTTCGGGCTGACCCGCGCGGGTCATCACCGGGCCCTCGTCCTCGAGCGCCTCGACGTTGAGGATGTAGTCGCCGATGTAGACCTGGTCGGTCGGCTTGAGAACCTGGGGCGCGGCAATCTTCTTGCCGTTCACGAACGTGCCATTCGTGGACTTCATGTCCACGATGATGAACTTCCCGTCCTTGGCAACGATTCGCGAGTGGTACTTGGAGACGTTGCCCTTCGCGAGGATGATGTCATTGCCCGGCAGACGGCCGATGGTGACTTCATTCTTGTGATACTCGCGCTGCTCGGTCCCGCCGCCCTTTTCAGCGAGGGTGATGAGAAACATGGGGACGGATGCTAGCAAGCCCCCCTTCGTCCTCAAAGCGTGAGAACCGGGTTGCATGCTTGCCCGCAAGGCGACGGGCCGGCATCCGCCCCCGGAAGGGGAGAAGCCGGCCCGTGCCGTGGGCCTCAAAGGCCCGTCTCAGGCGGCGCCCCAGGGGCGCCCACCTCAGTCGAAGATGTTGAAGTTCACCTCGGACCGGGCCTGCTTGTAGCGGCTCTTCACGTCCTCGATGATGGTGCGGACCTTGTCGGAGTCCGGGTTGACGATGCGCGGGGTGACGAAGATGACCAGCTCGCGCTTGGTGGAGTCGAAACCGCGGCTCTTGAAGAGCTCACCGATGATCGGGATGTGACCCAGGCCGGGGAGCTTCGACACGGACTTCTGCTCGTCGTGGCTGAACACGCCGGACAGGACGATGGTCTCACCGTGGCGCACGGTGACGTTCGTCTTCACCTTCCGGGTCCGGAAGCCGGGGATGGAGGCCGAACCACCGAAGGACACCGCCACGGAGGTGTCGATTTCGGAGGCCTCCGCCTCGATCTCCGTCTGGATGTTGCCGTTGCGGTCCGCGGTGGGGCGCAGGTTCAGGATGACGCCGTACTTCTTGAACTCCACCGTGAACTGGTTGTTCGTGATGAGCGGGATGGGAACCTCGCCACCGGCGAGGAACTCCGCCTTCTCACCGCTGGCGCACACCAGCTTGGGCTGCGCGAGCAGACGGCCGTAACCGTCGTTGCCCTGGAAGCCGAAGGAGAAGTCCGCGTTCGCGTTGAGGGTGAGCGTGGAAACGCCGGAGCCGAAGGTGCCCGGGAAGAGCTCCTGGGAGATGCTGGCGATGGCCGTCGCGGTCCCCGTGATGTCCGTCGGGTAGCGGATGCCGTAGCGGTCTCGGCTGTTGCGGCGGATTTCGACGAACTGGACCTCGGAGAGGATCATCCGCTTGATGCCGACGACGAGGAGGTTCTCCACCTTCTCACCGATGGCCTTGGTGATGAGCTCCGCCTTCTGGAGATCCTGCTGGCTCTCCACGGAGCCCTCCAGGAAGATGGTGGCGCCCACCACGTTGGCCTGGACGTTCTTCAGGCCCGCCTTCTGGAAGGCCGCATTGAGGTTCTGGGCCACCAGCTTCTTGGCGTTGGGGGCAATCTTCACGAACGACTTCACGTTCGGGTAGAGGCCCACCACCTGCTCGATGCGGTCGGCGTCCTGCGTGGTGTAGGCCTGACCGTCCAGGTAGATGCGATCACCCACCATGCGGACGGAGACGCCTTCAATCTCACCCAGCAAGCGCTTGATTTCGGAGATGACCTCGTTGGGGTCCTGCTTGCGCACCGCCACCAGGTAGCTGACGCGCTGGCCCGAGGACTTCCAGACGAGCAGCGTCGTCTTGCCTTCAGCCTGACCGGTGATGAGCAGCTGGCCGGAGCCGAGCGTCTTCACCTCGGCGACGCTCGGATCACCGAGCGCCACGCGGCTGAGACCAGGGATGGTGATCACCTTCTGGGAACCCACGCCGAGGCTGACGGTGGTGCCATCCTGCGCCAGGGCGCTGCCGCCCGCCACCAGTGCGATGAGGGCGCCTAGCGCCGCGGCATGCGTGATGCGTGTGAACATCGTCCGTGTCCCCTCTTCTCTTCCAGAAGTCCGAGCTAACCCAACGTTCCGTGCTGCCACCACAGCGCCCAGACGGTGCCGAGCGCGATGGCCACTCCATAGGGAATGTGGCGCTGGGGCGCCGGCTGCGCGTCCGCGCTGGCCAAACGCACCCACACCGCCCACCGGCGCACCACTGCCGCCAGCGTGTCCCAAACCGCGCCTTGCCAGAGCAGTGTCACCACCGCTTGAAGCGCACCCACCAGTGAGATGAAGGCCGCGGCCGCGAGCACCGCCGGGAAGCCCAGCACGGCTCCGACCCCGCCCATCAACTTCACGTCGCCCCACCCCATCCGCCCGCGAAGCGCCGCTGACAGCAGCATCAACGCGAGCCCTACCCCCGATACCACACCACTGATGAGCCCATGCTCCAGGTCCCCCACCCCTTCGGTGGCCAGGCGCACGCCCAGACCCACCGCCATCAGCGGGTAGGTGACCGCGTCGAGGATCTCGCGGCGAAGCACATCCGTCACCACGGAGATCACGAGGGCCACTCCAAGAACCGTCCACAACGCGATTTGAACAGGCGTCATCATCGCCTGTCCTCTTCGCGGCAGGCGTCCGGTATCAAACCAGGGACGCCTGGAGCCCGTCAATTGGCGAACAACCAGAAGCCCCGCGGGACGGGGCCTGGGTCACCTCATTATCGGACCAGGAGACGGATTTTCTCGCTGCAGATGAAATACTCGTCCCCGTCCTCAACCTTGCGGCGCTTGATGCGCTGCTTGTTGAACCAGGTGCCGTTGGACGAGCCCAGGTCTTCGATGATCCAGTCGTCGCCCTCGTGGACGATGACCGCGTGCTCACGGGAGACCTTGCCGGAGTTGATGACGAAGTCGCAGTGCTTGCCGCGGCCGATGACGAAGCGGTCCTTGACGATCTGCTCCTGATCACCGGACTCGGTCACCAGGTACAGCGCGCCGACCTCCTCCTCCTCGGCGAGGTCGTCGGCGGGCTCTTCCTCCGCCTCATCGGGGGGCGGCTCCTCGTCCATGAGGCCCGGATCCTCGGCCTCGGGCAGCGGCTCCTCGTCCTCCTCCACCATGTCGTCGGCGGGAGGGGGCGGCTCGCTGTTCTTGCCCTTGATGAGGCGCTCCAGCTCCGCGGCGGTCTCCAGGACGCGCTCGGCCACCTCGCGGCGCACCGGGTCATTGTCCAGGCCATTGGCGGGGGCCCGCTCTTCCGGCGTGGCGCGCACGGGAGGACGCGCGGGCGCGGGCGTGGACTCAGGCCGGGGCGCGGGCGCCAGCACCGGCGGCGCGGCCGGACGCGGCGGCGCGGCGGCAGCGGCCTGCACGGGCTTCACCGGCGCAGCGGCCACGGGTGCCACGGCGGCCTCGGAGCGGGACTTCACCTCGAGGAAGCCGTTCAGGCGCGCGAACATGAAGAGCGCCTGGTTGATCAGGGCATCGCGATCCGAGCCCATCTGCTGGGCCATGTCTTCGAACGCCTCCCACAGGTGGTCGGCGATGCCTACCTTGCGGGCAGGACGGGAGTTCTGATCGATCATCGGTCTTGACTCGCGTGAACCAGGAAGCCCCGGACGATAGCAGAGGCCTCCACTCCCGCCCAGTTACTCGAAGGGAACCAGTGCCAATGACTGCGCCCGGTTGTCGGTGAGCCCCTGAAAGCCGACCTGGAGGATGCCATCCGCCGACGGGTAGGCGATGTAGGCGAACCTCGCGCTGCGGTCCTGGGCAGCCACCACAGGCCCAGGCAGCGTGTAGAAGGCCAGCTGCGTCCCCGCCCTGACGTCAGGGGTGAAGACGTAGTTTCGGATGCCGGAAATCACCGTCACCACGTAGCGGTCTCCCCGACGCACCTCGCGGCCCACGGCCGCCACGCGAATGCGCAGCGGCGGCGGCGGCTGGGGGAACTTGGACAGGTTCGGCACCGGCGGCGTCTGAGGGTTGGAGTCGTCGTCGAAGTAGAAGGTGTCGGGGTGGAAGAAGTACTCCGTGGGGATGCTGTAGCTCGAGCCCCCCGTCACATCGCGGGACAGGAAGGTGCCCGCCTCGTCGAAGAGGACGAAGGGTTGGTCTCCACCCGCACGGACGGTGAAGCGCGTCAAGCTGGCGCAGTCCGTCGGAATCTCCTGCGAGTCCGCGATGGCGAAGCGCACCCGGGTGGTCCCCGCAACGGGCTCCACCGACGCGATGGGCAGGTCAACGGCGCACACGACATCCGTGCCCTCCAGGACGATGATGTCCCCGGCCCGCGCCGAAGCGGCCGCAGTGGCCTCGACCTCAAAGAGCCGCGGGGTGGAGGGCTCCCGAGGCAGGCCGCTCAGCCCTGGCAACGCGCCCTGGTAGATGATCCGGTAGAAGCCGTTCGGAACGGAGCCCTCGTAGAGCACCGTCGACTGGAGCGTCTGGTCTTGGGTCACCGTCACCAGGTCCGCCGTCTCGATGACGATCGGCAACTCGTTGCTGTCCAGCAGCGCCACCGTGGAGCGTGCGCTCGCCCCCGACAGGTCGAATTGGCGCAGGTCGCTCGCGGAGAACAACGAGATGTAGCCGTTGGAGGACGGCATGACGCCCAGGAGCGGCACCCGCACCTCGGTCGCCGAGCCATCGTCGAGCACGATGCGAAGCTGCGCGTCCGGAACCAGGGTCAGTCCCGTCGGCAAGCCGCCCGCGGGGAAGATGGGCAGCATCGGCGCACCGCTGAGGTCCCGCGCCGTCTGCCCAGGGGGGGATGACTCGGTGTCCACCGCGAGCACTCCGGAACACTCGCGCGCGGCAGAGCAAGAGGCCTCGTCACGGACGCCGAAGATGTAGCGGCCCGCGTTGATGGCCTCGACGTCGGGGATGAGGATCCGGGGGTGGCTCACCAGGAGCCGCACCGGCACGTTGCCGAAGCCCTCGGACAAATCCATGGTGGGCGCGGAAGGCTGAAGACAGTCCGCGACCGGCCCCGAATCGGTGACGAGCAGCGTGCGGCCCGACCGGCCCGAGGCCTGCCGCGTGGCCACCGCGAACTGGCCCTGGCCCGCCAGCATCGTCATGGACAGGATGGACTCACCGGGCTGGAGACAGAACACCGTCACCGGTTCGGGAATCGCCGCGGGCTCCGCGGCCTGCAGTGCGTCTGGCCCCGGAATCTCCTGCCGCAGCACCCGGGCGCCACCGGTGTCCGCGCTGAAGATGCCGTCGGGGTCCTGGATGGCGTAGTACAGCGTGCTGGGTCCGCCGCTGCCCGCAGCGGGCGAGCGCGCCGCGAAGGCCGTGACGATGCTCGGCGCCTGGAGCCGGACGACCTGCCGGAGCTGGTCGCGCGCGGACGCCACCACCGAAACCGCCGACGAGCCCGAGCTGCGCGCGTAGATGTACGGCCCCGGGACGTCGTTGCCTTCCGCGTTGTACGCCACGTCGCGCGTGAGTGCGTCCGGCCGGTCCAGCACGGGGATGGACAGCGCCTCCAGCGGGTTGGGCGCGGGGACGAAGGTGCGCGGGTTCGAGTCCAGGTCGAGCACGCGCAGCTCGTCCCGGTCCGACGACGTGACAAAGACGAGGTTGTTGGCCAGCGTCACGTCGAAGGTGCCGGACAGGCCAGCGAAACCCGTCGTCACGTTGGTGGAGGAGCAACTGCCGGACAGGCCGGCGCTCGCGAGGAGCAGAGCAAGGGTACCGCGCTTCACGGTGAGGTCTCCTGGCACAGGCTGGTGCCCTGGCGCGGGTCTCTTCCCTGCCGGGCGCCGAGCCGCGCCACCAACCGGGCGTTCTGCGGCCGGTCGAGGTCGGGAATGTCGATGATGGCCACGCGGCCGTCACCAAAGGTGCTGGTGAAGATGCGAGCGCTGTTGCCGCGGACGTCCGCGGCCAGGCCAAAGGGCTGGCTGGGCTGGTTCGGATCGTTGTCGCCCACCTGCACCTGGGCGACGAGCTGCCCCACTTCTTCGTCGAAGATGGCCACGGCTTCGTCGCCGCTGCCCGTCACCGCCACCAGGTTGCCGCGCCCAGGGCCGCGAGGAATGACTTCCAGTTCGCTGGCGCCCGCGGGCACCGGCAGCGCCGACACGATGCGCACGCTGGGGGTCGTCCCCGCGTCGGGCGCCGTGCCCGCCGCGTTCAGGACGTCCAGGATGAGCAACGTGTCCGGACCGCGCGCCAGCAGGTAGACGCGCTCGTCCACGATGGTGAGCTCGGGCGACGCCGGGTCGGGCACGCGCGTGGCCGAGGGAACCACCGCCACGCCGCGCGCCTCACGCACCGAGTACGACAGCTCCAGGTCGGTCTCCAGCACGCGGCCCGCGACGGTCCGGTCCACCAGCCGCAGGATGAAGCGCGCCGGCAGCGCCCCCATCTGCGCGGAGGAAGAGTTGCGCCCCGAGGCGTACACATACCGGCTGCCAATGGCCGTCGCGTGCGCGACGCCAGAGAGGCGGTCATTGGTCCCCAGCGCCACGAACTCGCTGGTGTTCAGCGCGTCGCGCGTGGGGTTCGCCGCGGGGAGGTGAAGCACGTAGCCCGCCAGGTCCGCTTCGGCGAAGGTCGTCGGCGGTCCGGCCAGTTCCGTGTGCGTCACCCAGACGCGAGCGTCCTCGCCGTTGCCGGCGACGCTGACCCCCAGCGGCCCCGGAGCCGAAGGCAATCCGTTGGAGGCACCTGGGACATCCAGCAGCGACAGCGCATTGACGCGGCAGTCGCGCTCGCCGCCCTGCACGCAGCTCAGGCTGAGGCCGTCATCGCCCACGTCGATGGCGTGAAGCAGACTGCCCTCCGCCCGCGCCGGGACGAACAGCCGCGGTGGCCGCCCCGGAGGGCTCCACAAGGCCATCTCCCCAGCGAAGCTTTGAATCTGCACGTAGGACTGGGCGCCGATGCCAAGCGACGTGACGTCGTTGGGCAGCGACTCCCCGGGGTCGAAGTCCGTGCCGAAGGGCCGCACCCCCACGGCATCCAAATCCAGCGCGACGACCGAACCCGAGTCGTAGCACTTGTCGAAGTTGGCGCTCGCCACATAGAGGTATCCGTTGGTGGACGGACCCGCTTCGGGGCGCCAGAAGGCAAGACCGCTCGGGTACACGAGCCGGGTGGACGGAGGAGGCTTGCTCTCGGTGCCGACGTTGCAGGACACGAGGAGCAGCGCGGAGGTAAGAAGGTAGGCGCGCATCGGAGGGGGGCGGAGTCTAGGAAGGGGTCTCCCCCCGGGCAACCGGAAACGCGGCGGGCCATTCCCATGCGCCTTGCGCCCGACGCAGCCGTGCCCCCCGGGGTGCTTCATTCCCCGGAGGGCAGGCAGGCCACGCATCAGGCCGCGGCGGCTGTTTCAGCCTGGATCTTCGAGAAGTCGGCCACCTGGTTGAACAGGGCGCCAATCTCCACGAGCAGGCGGATGCGGTTTTCCCTCAGGGCCTTGTCCTCGGCCATGACCATCACCTTGTCGAAGAAGGTGTCCACGGCGGGCTTCAGGCCCGTGATTTCCCGGAGAGCACCGGAGAAATCATCCACGCGCACCAACCCCGACACCGTGCTCCGGGCCTGGGTGAAGGCGGTGTGGAGGTTCCGCTCCGGCTCGTCCACCAGCTTCTGGGGGTTGGTCTCCCCCCCCTGCACGTCGCGGCCCTGCTTCTCCACGATGTTGACCACGCGCTTGAAGGCCACGGCCAGGGGCTGGAAGTCCGCCCGGCCGACGATGTGGCTCAGGGCCTCCAGGCGCTTCTGCGCGGCCACCAGGTCGTCGAAGCCGGCGGACAGCACCGCCTCCACGACGTCCGTGCGGTGCTGCTCACCCCACAGCGCCTTGAGGCGGCCGCGGAAGAACTCCAGCACCTGCTCACGCGGCGCGGGCTCGCCGGCCTTGCGCTTGGCGTTGGCAATCTTCGGCGCCAGCAACCGGAGCGACTCGTCCACCGCGGCCGACAGGCTGAAGCGGTAACCCCGCCCCAGCACCAGCCGGATGATGGCGATGCACGCGCGGCGCAGGGCGAACGGGTCCGCCGCCCCCGTAGGCGCCTTGCCGATGGCGAAGATGCCGCACAGCGAGTCGAGCCTGTCCGCGATACCGATGAGCGCGCCCGGGTCCTGCGTGGGCAGCGCGTCCTCGGCGCCACGCGGCAGGTAGTGCTCCGCGATGGCCAGAGCCACGGCGTCCGGCTCACCGCCCGCGCGGGCGTACTCCCGGCCCATGATGCCCTGGAGCTCGGGGAACTCGCCCACCATGCCGGTGACGAGGTCGGCCTTGGCCAGGGTGGCGGCGCGCTCGATGGTAGCCGCCTCCCCTGCTCGCCCCGCCTCCTGGCCCAGCCACACCGCCAGCGTGCGGAAACGCTCCACCTTCTCCAGGTAGCTCCCCAGTTGCCCCTGCCACACCACGCGGCCCAGCTTCTCCACGCGGTCGATGAGCGGCGTCTTCCGGTCCTCGTCGAAGAAGAAGCGTCCGTCGGCCAGTCGCGCGCGCAGCACGCGCTGGTAGCCACGCAGGCTGAGCTGCTCGTCGCGCACCGGCGTGTTGGACACGGCGATGAACTTCGGCTGCAGCTTGCCCGCGCTGTCCACCAGCGAGAAGTAGCGCTGGTGGCTCTTCATCTCCTGCACCAGCACCTCCGGGGGCAGGTCCAGGTGGCGCTCCTCGAAGGTGCCCACCACCGGGCTGGGCAGCTCGACCAGGTTAGTCACCTGGTCCACCAGCGACTCGTCCTCCAGCAGTTGGGCTCCGGCCTTGCTCGCGGCCGCCCTCACCTTCTCCACCAACTGCGCGCGGCGCTTCGTGATGTCCGCCACCACGTGCGCCTTCTCCAGCGCCACCTCGTACTCCGCCGGAGCCTTCAGCTCGATGGCGTCAGGCGACAGGAAGCGGTGCCCCCGCGTGGTCCGGCCGCTCGTCACGTCACCGAACACCACGGGCAGAACATCGCTCCCCAGCAGCGCCACCAGCCACTGAACCGGGCGCGCGAAGGACGTGTCCACGTCACCCCAGCGCATGGACTTGCGGAAGTTGATGCCGTGCACCGCCGCGTGCAGCGTGTCCTTCAGGATGTCCGCCGCCGGGCGGCCCTTCTCCTCCACGCGCGCGGACAGGTACTCGCCCTTGGCGGTGGTGGCGCGGCCCAGCTGGTCCACCGCGAGCTTGAGGCTCTCGGCGAACTTCTCCGCCGCCTTGGTGGGCTTGCCCTGCGCGTCGAAGGCCGCCTTGGCGCTGGGGCCGAGCACCTCCTTGATGATGTCCTCGCCCGCGTCCGCCACGTCCTTCACCCACACCGCGAGCCGCCGCGGCGTGCCGAAGGTCCGCACCTCGCCGTGCTTCAGGCGGGCATCCGCCATGCGCTCGGTGATGACGCGCTTCAGGTCATCCAGTGCGGGGCCGATGAAGGACGCCGGAATCTCTTCCGCGCCCACTTCCAGGAGCAGGTCACGCGCCATGGGCCACCTCCGCCTTCTGCTTCTTCTCCACGGGCTTGTTGAGGACGACCGTCTTCCAGTAGTCGCTGGCCGGCTTGCCCTCCAGCACCGGGGGCTGCTCACCCACCGTCCACGGCGACTTGAGCAGTGGGTAGCCCAGCCGCTCACGCATCTGGAGATAGCCCTCCGCGCACAGCCTGGCGTTGTCGCGCACGCGCTTGATGAAGTTGGCGCGCTCCGTGACGGAGATGGCGCCGCGCGCGTCCAGCAGGTTGAACGCGTGCGAACACTTCAGCGCGAAGTCGTACGCCGGCAGCGGCAACTGGCGTTCGATGAGGCGCTTGCACTCCTTCTCGTACGCGTCGAAGAGCGCGAAGAGCATCTGCGCGTCCGACTCCTGGAGCGCGTACTTGCTCATCTCCACCTCGTTGGGGTGGAACACCTCGCGGTACTTCACGCCCTTGACCCACTCGAGGTCGAAGACGTTCTCCACGTTCTGCAGGTACATGCAGATGCGCTCCAACCCGTAGGTGAGCTCCGCGGAGACGGGCTTGCAGTCGAAGCCGCCGCACTGCTGGAAGTAGGTGAACTGCGTCACCTCCATGCCGTCACACCACACTTCCCAGCCCAGGCCCCAGGCGCCGAGCGTGGGCGACTCCCAGTCGTCCTCGACGAACCGGATGTCGTGCTCCAACGGGTCGATGCCAATCTTCCGCAGCGACTCCAGGTACAGCTCCTGGACGTTCTTCGGCGCCGGCTTGAGGATGACCTGGAACTGGTGGTGCTGGAACAGGCGGTTGGGATTCTCTCCGAACCGGCCGTCCGCGGGACGCCGCGAGGGCTGCACATACGCCACGTTCCAGGGTTCCGGCCCCAGGGCACGCAGGAAGGTGTACGGGGCCATCGTGCCCGCGCCGACCTCGACATCGTAGGGCTGCGTGTTGATGCACCCCTGGTCGGCCCAGTGCTTCTGGAGCGTGAAGATAAGGTCCTGAAAATACATAGCGCGCGGACCCTAGTGACGGGGGTCCGGAGCGTCAAGGACGGCGCTCACTCCTTGTACGGTGGGAGATCCGCCAGCCGGATTTGAATCTTCGTCTCCTCGCCCGGCTTGATGGGAGCCGACAGGAGCCGGCTCACCGACTCCACCCCCGTCGGGTCCACCACGCGCAGGCGGTAGACCCCCACGGGCAGCGGGAATTTCTTCAGGGGCGTGGTGCCCAGCTCCGTGGCGCCGTCGAACACGGCCGCCCGCGGCACCGTGTAGAGGGTCATCCACCCCAGGCCCGCCTTCGCGGCCCCCTTCGCGGTGCTGGTATCCAGCACCTCCGCCATTCCCTCGGGGTCCTGCGTCACCGTGGTGACGGGCTCGGCGGCCGGCTGGGCAGCCGCCACGCGAGGCGCTGGCTCACGCGGAGGTGGGCTGGCCTGCACGGGCGGCGCGGCCTTCGCACTGACAGGTTCGGCCTCGGCCTTCGGGGCGGCTGCTCGGCGCGACGGCGAAGAGGCACCTTCCTTCGCCTTCTGCCCGGGCGGGGCCTTTGTCGGAGCCTTGGCTTCCGGCGCGCCGTCCACCGCCTCTTCGTCCGAGCCTTCGCCGCCAGCAGCCTGCTCGACCTGGGCAACAGCTTGGGAAGGCTCGGCCTGACGGAAGCCGGGTGGCGGGCCCGCCTGCTGCGGTGGCCAGGGCTGGTTCGCGGGGTCCTCCGCCGGCGGCGGATTCAACTCCGCGCTCACCCACGCCTTGGCGGCCTCGAAGCCCGGCAGGAGCTGCGCACGCACGGCAGGCAGCGTCGCAGCCCAACCGAGGCCTCCCAGCAGAAGGAGCAGGAACAGCCGACTGGCCCAGCGCGATGGCGGACGGGCTGCGGGCGTCTCCACCGGCGTGTCCGAGGCCCGGGACGTATCGGGGCGCGCCGACCGTCCGGAGACCCGAGCACCGTCCGCGCCGGGCCGCTGGGGCCGGGAACGGAAGCGCTGCGTCTGGAGATCGCTCGGCTCGTCGAGAGATTCGGACTCGGCCGGGACCTCCTGCCGGGCAGTGGGCCGCGGCCGAGGTGTACGCGCGGCCGGCGCGCTGTCCTGCCCTCCGCGCGGTGTGCGCGAAACCGGAGAAGCCGCCTCACTGGTCCGGCGCTGAGGGGCGGGCTTGGGCGCGCTCCCGTTGCCGGCGACTGAGGGGCCACGCAAGGCCACGCCGCCCTCCGCCGGACGGCGCTGGGGCACGGGCTTGGGCGCGCTCGAATGCGGGGCCGAAGGCGCACCAGGCCGGGCGCGCGGGGCCGGCATCTGCGACGTGGGGGCGGAGTCCGCGCTGTCCTCCTGCTGGAGGGCACCCGCCGCCTCGCTGACGCGGGCATCCTCCGCGCGGCTGGCCAGCTCCAACAGCGTGCGCGTCTTCTGGCGCTTGTCGGCGAAGAGGTCGCCCATGACGGCGGTCATGGCGTCCTCGTCGAAGAGCTCCGAGCCGAGCGCCGCTTCAATGGCGCGCGCCATCTCCCGGCAGTTGGTGAAGCGCTGGGACACGTCCCGGGACAGCGCTCGCGTCGCCACGGCTTCCAAGGCTTCGGGGACGTCCGGGTTGATGCCGCGCAGCGGAGGCACGTCGGCCTCCACGATCTGCATCATCACCGCCGCTTCGTGCGGCCCGCTGAACAACCGCTGGCCACTCAGCAGCTCGTGCAGCATGACGCCCACGGAGAACAAGTCACTGCGGCCATCCAGGGTGGCCACGCCTCGCACCTGCTCCGGGGACATGTAGCCACTGGTCCCCTTCACCGTCCCCACCTGAGTGCGCCCCAACCGTCCGCGCGCCTTGGCGATGCCGAAGTCGATCACCTTCACGACGCCGTCGTAGGTGAGCATCACGTTCTTCGGAGACACGTCGCGGTGCACCACCACCGCGGGCCGGCCCGACGGGTCCGTGAAGTGGTGCGCGTAGTGCAGGCCCAGGCAGGTATCGCGAATCACCCGCCCGACGAAGCCGAGCGGCAACGCGTAGCCCTGGCGCGTGGAGGCTTTCATCACCTGCTCCAGGTTCTGCCCGGGCAGGAACTCCATGGCGAGGTACAGCTCGCCGCCATCCTCGCCCAGGTCGAACACCTGACCGATGTTCGCGTGCGAGAAGGCCGCGGTGATGCGCGCCTCGTCCAGGAACATCTGGACGAATTGCTCGTCCTTCTTGATGTCCGGGAGAATCTGTTTCACCGCGACGAACTTGCGAAATCCCCCAGGCCCCGAGGTGTAGGCCAGGAACAGCTCCGCCATCCCTCCGATGGAGAGGCGCGTGAGGATTTCGTATTTCCCGATGCGCCGCCCCCGATCGGGATCGTCACCGGCGCCACCCTGCATGGACATTCGGCGCGGCATGTTAACTCCCGCATGGGTCCGAGTCGACCTTCGTGACGACCCCTTCCTCGACAAGCTGGAGGGGGCTCCCGCACACCGCGTCGGGGACTGGCACCGGCTGGCTGCCTGCCCGTGCGCCGGCCGGAGTGTCCGATGGCCGATGGCCACATCGCGCGATTCCCCGTGACGGAGGGGGGCGTGTTCTCATACCAGCAAGTCAGAGTAGGAGGCTCATGGAAGACACCAACGGCTGCCCCGGACTTGCCAGGCGCATCGCATATTCCGGGCAAGGCGAATCCAAGCAAGACGCCGCGGACCAGCTCCGGCTGTTGATTGAGAGCGTCACTGACCATGCCATCCTGACGCTCGACCTGGACGGATACGTAGCGAGCTGGAACCCGGGCGCTGAGCGCATCAAGGGCTACCGCGCGGACGAGATTCTGGGGCAGCACTTCAGCCGCTTCTATCCGCCCGAAGCCGTGGCGCGGAACCGGCCGCGGCACGGGCTCGAGGTGGCGACGCGTGAGGGCCGCTTCGAGGAGGACGGCTGGCGCGTCCGCAAGGACGGCAGCCGCTTCTGGGCCAACGTCGTCATCACCGCGCTGTATGACGAGACAGGGCAACTGCGTGGCTTCGGCAAGGTGACGCGCGACTTCACCGCCCGCTACCAGGCCCAGGAGCAACGGGAGATGGAGCGCCTACGGGAGGCGCTTCGCATCCGTGACGACTTCCTGTCCGTGGCGTCCCACGAGCTGCGCACGCCGCTCACCCCGCTGCAACTGAAGCTGACGGCCATGCGCCGCGCCGTCGACAGCGCCCCGGGAGGCATGCTGCCGAGCGAGCGCGTGGAGCGCGACCTCGACGTCGCCGTCCGCCAGGTGCGCAAGCTGGTGGAGCTGGTGGACGACCTGCTTGACGTGTCACGTATCAGCGTGGGCCAGCTGGCCCTGGAGCGCGTGCCCGCGGACCTCACGGCGCTGCTTCGAGAGGTCGTCGCCCGCTACCTGCCACAAGCCAGCCAGCTCGGAAGCACCGTGGAACTGGACGCGCCTGCGCCCGTGCAGGGCGAATGGGACACACGCCGGGTGGAGCAGGTGATGACCAACCTCCTCTCCAACGCGCTCAAGTACGGAGGGGGCAAGCCGATTCACGTCAGCCTGCGCGCGGAAGGCGGCATGGCGCTGCTGAGCGTTCGCGACGAGGGCATCGGCATCGCGCCGGAAGCACTGCCCCACGTCTTCGACCGGTTCATGCGGGCCGTGTCCGGCCGCAACTTCAGTGGGCTGGGGCTCGGCCTCTTCATCGCCCACCAGGTCGTTTCGGCGCACGGGGGCGACATCCAGGTGTCCAGCGTGCCGGACAAAGGGAGCACGTTCAGCGTCCGGCTCCCGCTCGGCCCCACGTAGACACACGCCATGGGACGCCCCTGTCAGGTGCTCAGCGCACGCACCCGGCCCGCGAGGTTCTGGGTGAAGAGGCGGAAGATGCGCAGCGCCGCCGCCTCGTGCGTATCCACGAAGCGTTCGAAGTCGACACGGCTGATGCGCAGCGCCCGCACGGAGGTCCGCGCACGGACATGGGCGGACACGGGCCCATCCTGCACCAGGGAGATTTCCCCCAGGTACGCCCCGGGCCCCAGCGTGTTGAGGTGCCGGGCGTCCTCCTCGGGGCCACTGAAGACGTCCACGGAGCCGTCCATGAGGACGAAGAGTCCCAGGCCGGGCGCGCCCTTCTCCAGCAACACGGCGCCGGGCGCGATGACGACCTGACGCGCCAGCCGATAGAGGTCCTTCATGTCCTCCAGGGACAGCTCGCCGAAGATGGGGATGGCCTTGAGGAACCGGTACCCGTTCGCCGCAGGCGCCGACGCGCCTCCGGAACGGCGAATGAGCATGGCCTCCGCTTCCGCCTCCATCCCCATGCGGCGCAGCAGCCGGGCCTTCTCCGTCACCAGCGCCGGGTCCCCGCGCGCATCCTCCGAGCTGCTCACCGCGTCCGCGAGCACCGCCAGCGCCCGGTGCGTGAAGCCCTCCGCGTCCAGCAACTGGCAGATGCGCAGCACCGCCTCCACGAAGCGCGGGTCCTCCGCGCGCACGCCTCCGAGCGCCTCGACCTCCGCGTGCGCCTGTCCCAGCTCCCGGTAGAGCGTGGCCGCCTCGAAGGGACGGTCCAGGCGCACCAGGCACTGCGCCATGGCTTCGCGCGAGCCCAGCTCCCGGTAGATGGCCAGCGCGCGTTCCAGCGCGCCACCTCGCTCGAAGGCGGCGGCGGCGCGCTCGGCATCACCCGCTCGGAGGTAGCTCTCCGCGGCGGCCATGTACTTGCCACTCTGGAAGTAGAGGTCCCCGGCGGTGGCGTCCTCGCCCTGGCCGTCCATCAGCCGGGCCGCGCCCAGGAAGTCCCGCGCGCGCCGCAGCACCTCGACGAAGCCACGGCGCTCCTTCGCCGGCCCCTGTTCAGCTTCGTGACGGATGCGCTCGCGCTGCGCATCGCCCAGCTCCTCGTAGAGCTGTGCCGCCCGGTCCGTGTCCTCCAACTCGACCAGAGAGCGCACCGCGCGGAGGGCACCCTCCACGGGCGTGCGCAGCCGCCCGCTCCCCTCGCCCTGACCACCTGCTGACTCTGTCATGTCGGGTCTCCCGTTCCGGTGAGACCGGCCAGCATGGGCGCCGCCAAAGCGTTGCGCCCCTTCCCGGCCTGCCCCCCTCTTCTCCCAGAGCCTCGCATTGAATGCCGGGCCTGCCAACGCCTGCCGCGAAAACGCGGGCGTCAGTCCGCGTCCCGCGCCCGCTCCGCCAGCTGCCGCTGGGAGGCAGTCCTCCGCCACGCGTCCTCCAACAGTTGGCGGACGAGCGCCGGACGCGCCGCGGCAACGCGCACGAGCAGGTACTCGGGGTACCCCGCGTAATGTTCGGTGATGTAGCAACTGTCTGGCTCGGCCTGAATGAGGACGTCCCGCACGCCGGGCTCGACCTTCACCACCAGCGACTCGCCGTCCTCATGGAAGCGGGCGATGAACTTCTTGCGCACGCGGAACGCGGGCGTCCCGAAAGACGTGCCCTCCTCCATCCCCGGTAGAGACAGCGCCAGCGCGCGCACCGCGTCGAACGTCAGCCCCTGCGTCCCCCCACCGCGCATCGCGCGGCGCCTACCCCGTGTCGCCATGGCGCATTCCTACCAGAGGCCCAGGCAAACGCGGCAGGTAGCGCGCCATGTTGAAACTCCGCCCCGTGGAATGACAGACATGATTTCATCCCCGGGCAGATGTGGCGATGCGATGACCCGCGGTGTCATGTCTGTGATTTCATCAGCACGACCGCCCGCGCCGACATGTGGGGTCCGCGACACTCCGAGTCCGCTGTGACACAGCACCTCCCAGCCGAGAAGGTCCAGACAGCCTCGACTAGCGGAAATCCCGGAGATGCCGCGCCTCCGCGCGGGCCCCGCCTCGCTCCCAAAGCGGGCGGCCAACAACCGCCCCCCAATAAGAATGAGCCCGGGAGAGAACCGTTCGGATGTCGGCTCCCGTGATATCTTGACTTCCATGTCTGCACTGGATCGGGCTCATGCCGCACCCTCCTCGCCGGACGTGAAGGGCGACTCGCAATGGAAGATGGAAGTCGAAGGTGGGCGTGACACGCCGCTGCACGTCACGCTGCCCTACGAGCACGCGCGCCGGGGCTATGACGCCTCCACGGTGCGCCGGTTCCGGCTCACGGTGGCGGAAGGCCCGAACATGGGGACGACGTGGGAGTCCACGGGCGACACCTGCTCGGTGGGCTCGCACCCGCTGAACGACTTCGCCGTGGAGGACTCCACGGTGTCCCGGTTCCACTGCGAGGTGCGCATCGGGCCACGGGGCCCCCAGGTGAAGGACCTGGACAGCCTCAACGGCGTCATCGTCGACGGGGTGCAGGTGGTGGAGGGCGTGCTGCGCAGTGGCAGCCTGCTGCGCCTGGGCCGCGTGGTGCTGCGCTTCGACTTCAGCGCGGAGAACAACCGCCTGCCGCTGTCGGAGAACTCGCGCTTCGGCACGCTGGTGGGCGCCTCCGTGGCCATGCGGGGCTGCTTCGCGATGATGGAGCGCGCGGCGGGCCGCGACGTGACGGTGCTGCTCGAAGGCGAGACGGGCACGGGCAAGAGCCAGGCCGCGCTGGCCATCCACCAGGCCAGTCCCCGGCGCGACGCGCCCTTCCTCATCGTGGACTGCGGCGCCATCCCCGCGCACCTGTTGGAGAGCGAGCTGTTCGGCCACGAGAAGGGCGCGTTCACCGGCGCCGTCCAGCGGCGCGCGGGCGTCTTCGAGGAAGCCGACGGCGGCACCGTCTTCCTGGACGAGATTGGCGAGCTGCCCGCGGAGTTGCAGCCCAAGCTGCTGCGCGTGCTGGAGAACCGCGAGATTCGCCGCGTGGGCAGCAACACGTATCAGCCGGTGAACGTGCGCCTCCTCGCCGCCACGCACCGAGACCTTCGCGCGGAGGTCAACGCGGGCCGGTTCCGCTCCGACCTCTTCTTCCGGCTCGCGGTGCTGCGCTTGCTGCTTCCACCGCTGCGTCAGCGTCCGGAGGACCTGCCCATGTTGGTGGAAGGCATCCTCGACCTGCTCGGCGCGGACCGCGAGCGCACGGGCGCGCTGCGCACGCAGGACTTCCTGGCCAGGTTGCGGCACGCGGCGTGGCCCGGCAACGTGCGCGAGCTGCGCAACTACCTGGAGCGCTGCCTTGTCTTCGAGGAAGCAGTCGAGCTCTCCGAGGAAGAAGCCCACCGCTCCGGCCCACCCGAGGTGGACCCCTCGCAGCCGTACGCCGACCAGCGCCGTCACGTCGTCGACGACTTCGAGCGCCGCTATCTGCGCGCGCTGCTGGAGAAACACCAGGGCAAGGTGGCCCAGGCAGCCGTCACCGCGGGCATGGACCGCGTCCACCTCTACCGCCTGCTGCGACGCCACGGCATCAAGCCGTGAGCCTCACCGCGGGCGGCTGACGCGCAAGCACCCCAGTCCCGCGGCGGACACGGGTGTCACCAGGAAGGCCGTTTCCAGGCCCTCGAGCGCCCGAGCGGTCGCCACCAGGTCCGTTCCTGGTGGCTCCGCGACCCAGCCCGGCAGGTGCAACAACCCGCCGCCGCTGCCCTCGCGAGGCAGCTCCGCGACGTGAACGGTGATGGCCAGGTCCACCGGGCGCGGCGCCTCGCTCGCCGCCACGAACTCCACCAGGGCCAGCGCGGCGTGCAGCACTCGCGCTCGCGCGGCCTGCTCCGCCCCTGCTTCCGGCGGCAGCGGCGCGAAGGCCAGCAGGCAACCGCTCCCCTCCAGCCGCACGTCCAGCCCGGCGGCGCGCGCGGTCCCCCCCACGCGCTCCAGCAACGCATCCAGCCGCTCCAAGGACGAAGGTTCCACCGCGCCGTGGAGCCGGGCTTCCGCGTACAGCGCCACGGCGAGCGTGGGCTGGTCCTCCGTGGGACTGCCCTTCACCGCGCGCCGGAGCGCGTCGAGCCAGGCATCGATGTCCGGGTATCGGTCCTCGCGCCGCTTCCCCATGCTGCGCAGCACCACGGCATCCAGTGCGGCAGGCACCGGGGCGCGCTCACTGGGCCGAGGAGGCGGCGCATTCAGGTGCAGGTCCTCCACCTCATGCCGGGTGGCCCCCTGGAAGGGCGGCTGCCCGGTGACGAGTTGGAAGAGCAGCACGCCCATCGCGTACAGGTCCGTGCGGGCGTCGGGCGGCTCGCCGCGAATCTGCTCGGGCGCCATGGACAACGGCGTGCCCAGGGAGACGCCCGTCAGCGTGAGCGTGGACGCGCCCGGCGCATCCGGCGTCAGCCCCTTCGCCACGCCGAAGTCCACCAGCTTCACGCGCGGCGCTCCACTGCCCGTGCTCAAGCGCACCACGTTCTGCGCCTTCAAGTCCCGGTGCACGACACCGGCCTGGTGCGCGGTGCGCAGCGCGCCGCCCACCTGCTCCAGCACCTCCAGCGCCTCTCCTGGCGACAGCGGCCCGCGCGAAGCCAGCTCCGCCGCGAGGTCCCTCCCCTCCAACCACTCCATCGCGATGAAGGGCCGCCCGTCCGCGAGCGTGCCGTAGCCAAGCACGTCGACGATGTGCGGATGTCTCAACCGCTGGAGCGTCTCCGCCTCCCGACGGAAGCGCCGCAGGGCGACGTCCGAGGGCTGCGGGAGCAGGACCTTCAGCGCCGCGAGCGCACCCGTGCGGACATGTCGGGCACGGTAGAGCGTGGAGACAGGCCCCCGGTAATGGACCTGCTCCACCAGCCAGTCCGATACCAGGGCGCCGACGCCCAGCTCCTCGCCATAGAGGGCCTCTTCGTCACCCGACGCCATGCGGCAGAAGGCCTACTTCTTCCGAGGGAAGGGAAAGGGCAGCTCCTCCCCCGTAGGCAGCGGCTTGACGGGCCCCGATGAACGCCCGCAGGACTGGGTGCGCATCTCCTTCGCCACTGTGTCGCACGGGGCATGGAGGTAGGTGGTCACCGACTGATTCCACAGCACGTCGTCATCGTCGTGGCACGCCTCGTAGTCGCCATCCCTCGGCGTGAGGGGCCCATCCAGGATCTCGCACTTACCGGCCACGGGCGGACTGAGGGATGTGAAGCAGGGCCCCGTCACGCGCGCGGCACAGTTGGAGCCCGACGAGGGCAGCGCGCAGACGCGGTTCACCGCGTACGCCGCCCCGCTCGACCAGGCCGGGTCGTAGCAGGAGAACATCTTCCGGTAGATGGAGCCGCGCACGATGACGTCGGCACCCACCACCACGTACCGCTTCTTGTCCCCATCCCCGAGTGCCACGACGTCCACCTCCGCCCCCAGCTCGTTCGGCAGGAAGATGTTTCCGTAGAATGCGCCCTCGCGCACGGAATAGACCTGCTGCTCGGACAGGCCATAGGTGGACGCGGAGTCCGGATACGCCTCGACGTTCGCCAGCCATTCCACGGTCGTGCTTGAAGCCGGCGCGGTCATCACGCTGTAGTGGCCCCCGGCCGGGCAGGTGAAGGAGACCACTGGCACGGCGGGCGCCCCCGCGCAGCTCCCTGTCGCCTCGCCCAGGTTGCGCGCGTCGAGATGGTCACACCCCGCGATGCCCTCGCACACCCGCAGGACGGTGGGCCCATTCACACTGGAGCCCACGATGGGAGACAGCCCCGCGCAGGACAGCGGCCCCCCCGCTCCCACCACGACGGTCGTGGAAGGCGTGCAGCGGCCAATGCCATCCGGCGTCCAACCGCAGTCACGCTGCTCGCCTGATTCGCCCAGGCCACAGTCCCCGAAGCTGGCCAGCGCATTGCCCGTGATGGGGACGTGCGCGGCCGGGCGCGTCTTCGCATCCAGCGTGTAGATGTTGGGGCCCGACGCGTAGAACTGGTGCTCGCCGCGCATGGACAGCTCCACGCGCCGTCCCTCCGCGTTGTTGCGCGCCAGTACACAGGCGGAGACACGCTCCAGGCAGCTCCGGCTCGGCGGGGAGTCGTCCCAATCCGGGCAGAGCCCCGCCTGTCCAAGCCATTTCCGGACGCCGGGACTGGGCTCCCGCGGGTCGTAATAGGCAATCTCCTGGTCGACCGTCAGCGCGCAGCCCACCACGTACTCCATGAACCGCTGCGCATTGGGGTCATGCAGCCGTCGGCGCGTGTTCTCGTCGCCCTGCGTGGGGTGGAACAACTGCCCAAGCGCCGAGGTCCCCAGCAACTGGTTGGAGTCGGCGTTGGTGGAGATGGCGTTGAGCACCAGCGCCTGCGTCGTGAGCGAGTTGGCGATGCGAATCTCCGACGCCTGCGTCCCTACCGTGGGCGTCTCCTCTTCATGAGGCCCGGTTCCGCAGCCCGACAGGGCGAAAAACACGAGCGAGGAAACCGCCAACAGGCGAGGCGAACCAAGGGCCATGAGACGTCCTCCAAGAACGACGGAAGGAAGGAGTGCTGCCTCCCAGCAAGCATGTGCCGAGCCAGCCTGGGAGGTTGTATGCGGTGCCATGAGAGCAGATCTCCACGCAGCATTCGCGTAGCGCTTCACGTCACACTGCCGCCGGACAGTGACATTTCTCGCTACACGTCGAAAAGGGCAACCCGCAGGGACTCCAGGCGGGCTCGCCACAGGGGAGCGCCCTCCTCCACCGCGCGCTCGGCCCGGACCACCCAGGTGCGCGCCTCGTCGGTACGTCCCGCCTGGAGCGCGCCCCGGGCGGCCTGGAGGAGAATCTCCGCCTTCTCATCCGCCGAAGCCAGGGTGTCCGCGTCGTCCGCCAGGGCCAGCCACGCCTCCCGCGCCGAGCCGCCGCCCCGTGCGTCCTGGACCTGTAGCTCCACCAGCCTCCGCATGACGGCGGTGGGCGGCAGCGATTCGGGCGGACAGTGGGCGTCAATCCACCGGAGCTGCCGCGTCGCCTCCTCCAGGTCGCCCAGCGCGGCGGCCATGCGCGCGAGCAGCAACGCATCCACCGGGACAGGGTGCTCACGGAAGAAACGCACGCCCAGTTCGTGAACACGCCGGGCCAGCGGCAGCGCCTCCTCCAGTCGGCCTTGCATGTAGAGCACCTCGGCGAGGTTGAAGGTGGACCAGCGCTCCACTTGCGCATGGCCCAGCTCCCGGCCCAGCACCATCGCGCGGCGCAGGTCCTCTTCCATCCGAGCCACATTCCCCAGGCGCAACCACAGCAGCACACGGTTGATGAGCGTAGCGGCCCGGTGCAGCGCGTCCCCGGCCTGCTCACAGCGCAGCAGTGCCATGTCGAAGCGGGTCGCGGCTTCGTCGGTCCGGTCCAGGAACGTGAGCGCCGAGCCCAGCAGCGCCAGCGACACCACGAGCGTCTCGTGGTCATGCACCCGCTCCGCGCCTTCCACCACCCCGGTAAGAACGCGCACGGCGGCGCCCCACTCCCCCAGCCGGACGTGGAGCCGGCCTCGGGCCAGCGAGCAGCGCAGGGCCAGGCGAGGATCATCCAGCCGCTCGATGCGTTCCAGAGCCTCACGTGTACAGGCCGACGAGCCCTCCACGTCCTCCATCCAGTCGCGGGCGGTGGCTTCCTCCAGCAGTAACTCCACCTGCTGGGCCTCGTCACCGCGGGCCACGGCCAGTGCCCGCGCCGCGCCCAGGTCCGCCAGCCCCTCCCGGAAGCGCTGAAGCCGGTGACGGACGCGCCCACGCCCCGACAACGCCAGGGCACGGCGCTCCACGTCTCCCTCCGGCAACAACGCGAGCGCGCGCGTGTAGTGCTGCTCCGCCTCGACGGACAGGTGCGCACGGCGCGCGGACTCCGCGAGCGAGAGGAACGCGGTGATGGCCTCCGCATGAGCACCACAGGCCGCGGCATGGTGGGCCCAGCGACGGCGCTCGGCCATCCCGTCCCGGGGCGTGGCACGCAGCGCCGCGGCGTGGAGGACGCGCCGTGAGGGCGCCGGCAGCAACGCCTCCAGCGCCTCGCGCAGCAAGGGGTGACGGAAGGCGAAGTGGCCCGGAGCCGTGGGCCGCAACAGCCCCGAGCGCGCCAGCCGCTGGAGTCCAGCCCCCGCGTCGAGCGACGTCACGCGCGCCATCTCATCGCTCGGCTCCAGGTGTCGCAGGGCGGCATCCACGCGGGACACCTCCACTTCCGTGCCCAGCACCGCGCAAAGCCGCGCCAGGACTCGGTGTGCCGCGGGGAGCCCGGCCAACGCCCGCGCGGCGAGTCGTTCGAAGAGCGGCGTCACGGAGACGTCCAGCAACGCGTCCGGCGCGATGTACCACCCGCCTCCTGGAGACGCCCGCAGGGCCCCCGCGGCCCGCAGCGCACCCGCGAGTTCCACCAACGACAAGGGGACGCCCTGCGCCAGCTGTTCCAACCGCGCGAGCACCGGCTCGGGGACGTGCTCGGCGGGGCGCAGCAGATGCAGCAACAGGGAACGGCTCGCCTCGGGCGTCAACGGCGGCAGTGCGATTCGCGCGACGCGGGCGCTGCGCTCGCCCAGGTGCGGTCTCAACCCGAGCAACGCGGGCCTCGCGGCGACACAGACCCAAAGTGGCGCACGCACACCCGCCAAGGTGGCGACCTCCAGTGCATCCAGGCTGGTGGGGTCCGCCAGGTGCGCGTCGTCGACGAGCAACACTCGAGGGGCCGCCTGGGCCTGCCGCTGGAGTCCCTCTGCGAGGCAGCGCGCGGCTGCGTGTCGCGCATCCGCGAGTGGAAGCGTTGGGGCCTGGACAACACGGGCCGGCTCGGCGGTGGCTCGCAGCGCGTCCAGCAGCGACTCCGAGGACGCGGCGTCCGGAGCGGACGCGCGGAGCCGCACCACAAGACACCGCCCCGCGGCCTCCAGCCGGGTGGACAGTGCCTCCAGGACGCGGGACGTGCCGTGCCCCACGTCCCCCGTGAGGACGCACAGCCCTGGGACACCCTCCTCGATGCAGCGTGACGCCTCGGCCTCCAGCGCCGCCAGGACGGCATCGCGGCCCGACAGGGGCGGTGCATCCGCGGAGGACGTGGCCGCGCCCCCGTCGTGCAATCGCAGGCGTGCGCCATCGGGCGAGTGCTCCATGGCGCCCGGCCCCAACCTGGCCGCGGCGGAGGCAGTGACGCGCGCTTCTCCCAGGGAGAGGTCTTCCGGCCACCAGTCTCCTGCGGATTCCAAGGCAGGCCCTGCGACCCGCGTGGTCGTGGCGCCCGGAAGAACGTGCAGCCGCGACAGGTGTAGGACGGTGGCGGCCTTGCCCTCCTCCATCAGCTTGCGCGCCACCAGTGCGCCTGCGCGAAGGTTGGCCTCGGCGGACAGGGACTCGGAGAACGCGACCAGATAGCCCCGTGCGTGGACGCGCGCGAGCGTGCCGCCCTGAGGCTCGAAGGTCAGCCGAAGCACATCGACCGGAATGTCCGCGCGGACGCCCAGCAACGCGACCCAGCGCTCGCCGGCCCCAGGCCCGGACGACGTGGGCACCGCGGCGGGCGCGCCCTCTGGCGGAGCCATGGACAGGGACTGGGTACACGCGGCATCGAAAGCGGCGAGCACATCCGAAGCCCGCGAGAAACGTTCGGAGGGCGCCTTCGCCAGACACCGCGACAGCACCGCGTCGAGCGCCGTCGGCACGGGTGCGCGCTCCGACACCCGGGCGGGGCGAAGGCTGACGTGCCCGTGGCGAATCTCCTCGGCGCCGCCGATGAACGGCGGCGCGCCAGTGAGCAACTCGTACAGGAGAACGCCCAGCGCGTAGACATCCGCGGCGGCGCCGGCCTCGCGCGCGTCCAGGCACTGCTCAGGTGCCATGTAATACGGCGTGCCCAGCCGCTGCCCCACGAGCGTCAAGCCCTCGGGCTCCGGGCTCTCTCCGTCTTCAGGTGCGTCCAGGAAGCGCGCGAGCCCGAGGTCCAGCAGGCTGAGCGCCCCACCCTCACGCAGGAAGATGTTCTCCGGCTTGAGGTCGCGATGGGCCACGCCCGCGGCATGGACGCGCTCCAAGGCGGCGCAGAGACCCCTGAGCAATTCGCGCACGCGGGGCACGGACGCCGCGCCCGAGCCCGGCAACGCCTCCATCCACGCTGCGAGCGTCTGGCCATGCAGCCGCTCCATGACGAGGAACGGCCGCCCTCGGACAACCCCCGAGTGGTGAAGCGTGGGCGTCGTCGGCGCGCCGATGCGGCGAAGCGCGGCGGCCTCCCGGACGAAGCGGTCACGGTGAGGCGGCCGTCCCACCTTGAGCGCAACCTCACGGCCATCCTCCTCGCGGTAGGCGGTGAAGACGTGTGAGAAGCCGCCCGAGCCCAGCAAGGCCGCGGGGCTCAAACCTGGCACGTCCGGGAGCGGAAAGGGCTCGGCGTCAGGGCCAGGCGACGAAGCGCGCTGGCCATGCACAGGACACACCGCGCCGAGGGCGAGACGGCGGTGGCAGACCGGACAGCGCATGGGGTGAAACGAACGTTACCAGAGCGCCTGGCTCAGGACGATGACAACCCCCATCAACCCTTCGCCTGCAATGAGGCCGGCGGCCAGCGTCACCACCCGCCCCTCCTGCACCCCTGGATTCGCCCTGCGGGCCAAGGCCGCCGCCACCCCGCCCAGGAAGAACCCCAGCGCCGTGGACGCCGGCAACAGACAGGCCAGGCCCATGCCCAGAGGCGAGGGCACCCAGTGTCGCACCCGTTCGGGAAGCAGTCGCTCCGTCAGCGTGAGGACAGCGGCGGCGAGCGCGGCCCAACCGAGCGCCGCGCGCGTGCCCGGCTCCAACCCCGAGAAGCCCGAAGCCAGCACCTGGGCGATGCTGGCGGTGACCGTGGCGGCGGGTGCGGGGAAGCGCTCGCCCCCCAGCGCCGAACGGTCCGGCACCAACAGGAAGAACAGCGGCACCACCGCGGCGGCCCCCACCGCGCAACCCACGAGCTGCGCCAGGAACACGCGGCGGGGATGGGCCCCCAACAGGTGTCCCGTCTTCGCGTCACTGAGGAGGTCCGCCGCGGACGACGCCGCGTTGACGGTGATGCCCGCGGTGGCGAGGTTCGCCTCCACGTTGCGCGGCAGCAGCACGCCATAGGTCATCTGCGTCACCTGCCCCAGCGGGCCCACGGGCGTGACATCCGTCTCCCCCGTGACGCGGCAGGCGATGAGACACAGCACGAATGACAACGCCACCGCGAGCGCGGCGTGTGGCAGCGGAACGCCAAAGCCCACCTTGGCCACGGCGAGCGTGGCGGGCGTCAACACGACCAGGCCCGCCAACAGCCAGCGTCCCGGCACCTGAAGTGCGTCCACCGGATGGGGCGCCACGGAGGGACGTTTGAAGAGTCCCTTCAATGCGCGCCCCAGGACGCGGCCCTCCAGCGCGAAGTGCAACAACGACGCGGTGGTGAGCGCCGCCGTTCCGGGCCAGAGACTCCAGGCGAGGAAGTCTCCATCTGGAAGCAGCAGCCCCGAAGCGAACACGCGCGGTGCCACGACTCCGTGAATGAGCAGCGCGCCCAGGAACCAGGACGCCGTGAGCCGCAGTCCCAGCAGCGCGCCCGCGCCCAGCGGAAGCAGACTCATCTCGAAGCCAAAGCCCAGGCGCTCCAGCGACATCCCGCTCAGCGTTCCGGGGAAAGGAAACACGTAGGGAAGGCGGCCCAGCCCATCCCGCACCAGGGTGACGAGCGCGGCGATACCTCCGCCCAGGCCCAGCATCGACAGCCGCGGACGGGACGACGCGCCCGTGGTGTGAAGAGCACGGATGGTCGCCGCCGCGGCCGTGCCCGTGGCGAACGGAAGCTGCTCATGGTCCACCAGCTTGCGCTTGAGGGGCACCGCGAAGAGCACGCCCAGCGCGGACAGGAGGAAGGTCCACGCGAGCAACGCCCACGCGGGGGGATGACTGCCCGTCGTGAGCAACCACGCGCCCTGAACGGATACCAGGGCGCCGCCCGTCGCATAGCCCGCGGACGAAGCCACGGCCTGCGCAGAGCACGTCTCCAGCGGCGAAAGCGGAGCACCCGCGACGCCCGGCGCCACGCGCCGCATCGCTCCGTGTGCCGTGTGCGCGAGCAACGCGGCGGTGATGGCCACGGGAAAGGCCACGGCCATCTTCAGGCCCGCGTAGAGGTTGGTCGCGCAGGTGATGGCACCAATGCCACTTCCGAGCAGCACCGCCCGCAGGGTGAGCTGTGGCACCCGGTCCCCCTGAAAGACCTCGCGCAGCCAGAAGGTGTCCAGGGCCTCGGGGGAATCCCCTGGGATTCGCAGCAGCGTCAGCGGTGCCTGCGCCGGTGTCACTTCCTCGGAGGCAGCTTGGGGGACGGGCTGAGACATGGGCCGTTCCATCTTTTCATTCCGAGGCCATCGGGGACGAGCCCCCTTCCCCGTTCGCCACCACGGGACGCAGGCGCTGCACGCCCAGCATCAGGAGGTACCGGTCGGCGACACCGGGCAGATAGCGCTCCAGGTGAAGCCCATCGGGACGGAATCCCAATTCGGCCAGGAAGCGGAACACGCGATGCGCGGCCTGGTCATCACGGACGGCACACTCCAGCGTCGCGAACAGGGTCGGCGCCATCTCCTGCCGCCGGCTCCCGGGAGGCAGCCTCCTGCGGGATTTGATGCGAAAGCCCACCTCGCCCAGAAGTTGCCCGTCCGCCACGTCGAGTGTGCGAACGTAACCACTCGTCAGCACGGGGATGCCGCGGCGCTCGAGTTCCTTCTGAGGTTGAACCAGCTTCAAGGTGGAGGGTTCGGAAACCATGAACGTTTCCATCGTCTCCCGAGATGAAATCAAGCTGGTGGGCATCAAGGTGGTCGGCCGGCGCAGCGAACTGAGCCACCGCGTCCCGCTGGCGTGGCTGGAGCACCTCTCTCGTCTGGACGAACTGCCCGGAGTGGTCGACCGCGACGTGTTCCATGGCTGCGTGCCGGGCAGCGACCACGAGCAACCGGGCGATGACCCCGTCTACCAGTACTGGGCCACCACCGAGGTCCGAGTCCTCGACGGGGTCCCAGAAGGCCTGAAGGCCCTCACGATTCCCGCGCGCGACTACGCCATGACACCGGTGCAGGGCACGGCGGACGCCATCAACGCGGCCTACGGCCGGCTGGCGAATTGGCTTCAGTCGGAAGGCAGGCGCTCAGCCCCTGCCGCCTACGTGCTGGAGCGATACGGCCAGCGTCGACAGCCTGTGACCCCGCCGTACGAGCGCTTCGATTACGAACTGCTCACGCCCCTGGCGCCCTGAGCGACTTCTCCCAGGTACCGTCAACGAGGAGCGCGGGCACCAAGCAAGCGCCCGCGTCAAACCGTGCGCACGACAACAGAAGATTGTTCGTCGGACGCGACGACACCACCGTCACAGCACTATGCGCGAGAGCTGTCCGGACGCGACGGCATGACGTGAGCCAGCACTTCCGCCCGGGGAAGCCCATCCACCGCACCGAGCTTCTCCACGACACGGGCCCCGACCTCACACGCGAACGTGGCCAGCGTCACCAACTCCTCACCGGTTGCATCACGCAGCCCCCCAGCGCCGCCGTACCAGCGCACCAGCCCCTGAAGCAGGCCCGCGACGAAACCATCGCCAGCACCGGTGGTGTCGACGACGCGCGCCTGCGGCGCCGCGACGTGGATGCACTCCCCCTTCCACTGCAGCAGCGCGCCACGCTCGCCCAGCGTCACCACGGGCAGCGGCACGCCCATCGCGGCCAGTCGCGTCAGCGCTTCGTGGGGCACCTCCGTCCCCGTGACGAAGCCAATCTCCTCCTCGGAGAGCTTCACCACGGTGCACAGCGGCAGCATCCGCGCCAGCAGGCCCTTCAGGAGAGACGTGTCCTCCCACGCGTGCAGCCGCAAGTTGGGGTCACAACTCACGATGAGGCCCGCGTCGCGCGCCAGCCCCAGCATCCGCACCGCGGCCTCCTGCGCCTCCGGCCACTGGAGCGAGTTGGAACCACAGTGCACTGCCTTCGCCCCCGACAGGAACGCCGCGTCGACATCCGCCTGTCCCAGCAGGAACTCAGCGGAGCGTGTCCGGAAGAAGGTGAAGCTGCGCTCGCCCTTCCCATCCAGGGAGATGAACACCAGCCCGGTGCGAGCCTCCGCCGTCTGGCGCAGGTGACTCACGTCCACGCCTTCCGCCGCCAATCGCTCGCGAAGGAAGTGCCCGAACTCATCCGCGCCCACCACGCCCAGCATGGCTGGACGCAGCCCCAACCGGGCCAGCCCCACCGCGACATTCGCCGGCGAGCCACCAGGGCACGGATGCCACGCGGGCACGTCGCGCACGCGGTGCCCTGGAGCCGCCGGGAGGAAGTCCACCAACGTCTCGCCAAAGCACACGACATCCAGCGGCGGCATGAGCCCCTCGCTTCCGAACTTCGTCAATCCAGGCCCACCTGGGCCATGAAGTCCACGCTCTTGAGGCGGCGACCCAGGTGATGGGCAATGAAGACGTTGAGCAGGCCGCGAGCACGCGCGCGCAGCTCCGGCGGGAGCGGCGTGCGCGCCCCTTCCTGGAGCGCGCGCAGGCCCGACAGCAGCGCCACCGGCACCGCCACGGACTCGCGAGCACGGACTCCACACGGCTCACACACCGCGCCGCCATGGGCCTGGTCGAAACGAGGCCGCTCGCCCGGAGCGCCGCCACACAGCGAGCACGAATCAAACCGAGGCATCAACCCCGCGTGCGCCAGCGCGGACAGCTCGAAAGCCAAGAGCGACGTGGGCCCGGCCTCCTTCGCATCCAGTCGCGTCAGGTACGACTCCAGCAGGGCAAACAGCTCCGGCTGCGGCTCATGGTCCCGCGTCAGCTCGCGGCACAGCTCCACCGCGTACAAGGCCCGGGCAATCAGGGACAGGTCCTCGCGCGCCGCATAGAAGCCCGCGACGATGTCTGTGCCGTCCAGCCGCACCGTGCTGCCGCGCGTCTCCACGATGTGCACGCGAAGCCGCATGAACGGCTCCAGCGCGCCGGCGAAGCGCCGCTTGCTCTTGCGTGCGCCCGCGGCGAAGGCCGTCAGCTTCCCATGCTCGCGCGTCAGCAAGGTGACGAGCCGGTCGGACTCGCCATAGTCCACCGAGGACAGCACGAGCGCGTCGTCGTCGTATCGCTCCATGGAGATGCTTCAACGCGCGAGCGGATTGGGAAGCTTTCCGCTCAGCACCAGGAACAGGTACACGCCCAGGAGCAGGGCCGCCAGCAGCACGGACAGCCCCACGTAGGCCCGCTTGCGCCGCTCCTGCTCCAACTGCACGGGAGATGGCGCCGGGACGGACTTGTCCACCTCCTCGTAGCGCAGCACGGCCTCTTCCGGAGACATGCCGATGACCTGCGCGTACGCGCGGATGTAGTTCACCACGAAGATGCGCGAGGGCAGCCGTTCCACCTGACCGGCCTCGAGCGCGGTGATGAGCGTGGGAGGAATCTTGGTCTCCCGCGCGACGTCGTCACGCGAGAGCCCTCGGAGCTCTCGCTGCTGGCTCAGGTATTTGCCGAAATCGACGTGGTCCACGGGTCCCCAGATACCCAACGCGCTAGAGCTTTTCCAGCAGCCTCCGGCAGTCATCCTTCAGCACCTGTTCACCAGCTTTCGCCTTGGTCTCACAGGTGGCGAAGGCTGCCTTCGCCGCATCGACCTGCCCCAGCTTCGCCTGGCAGACGCCCTCACGCATGTACGCTTCCGCCACGTCCGGGCAATTCTCGCGGTAGTGCGTGAACTGGCGGCACGCCTCGGAGGTGCGCCCCGTCTCGTCGTAGATGAGCCCCAGGTTCTTGTAGCCCAAACAGAAGTTGGGGTTGGTCGTCACCGCGGCCTTGATGCTCTCCACCGCGCGGTCCGGCTCGCCCTTCTTGTAGTACGCCCACCCCAGGTTTCCCTGGGCGATGAAGGGCGTCGGGTAGAGCATGTCATTGAGGACCAGCTCATAGAGCTTGATGGCGTCGTCGTAGCGGCCCTGGTCCAGGTGCACGTTGGCGAGGTTGGTGCGCGCCTCGGAGAAGTCGGGGCGAACCTCCAGTGCCTTGGTGTAGTGCTTGACGGCCTCGTCGGGACGGCGAAACGCCAGGTGCAGCAGGATGCCCATGGCGTTGTTCGCGTCGGGGTAGTCCGGGTCGTTCTTCAGCGACACCTGCAGCTCGCGCAGCGCATCCTGGAGCTCGCCGGCCTGCTGGGCCTGCAACGCCAGGTCGTAGTGAATCTCGGCGCTCCGCTTCTCCTTCTCCGTGGGCGTGTGGGAGCAACCGGAGGACACCAGCAGCAGCGCGAGCGAACAGGACGCGGTGGAAAGGCGGAACATGGGGAGCGGCTCTCGACGAGGGTGAGGGGGCGGTGACTCAGAAGGCGGCCAGGAAGCGGCCCAGGGTGGTGGTGACGTTCTTCTTCTCCTCGGCGCGCGCCACCACAGCGGGCACGAGCGTCGGGTCCTTGAAGAACACCGGCAACGTCTTGAGCTGCTCGTCCTGCTGCTCGGGGGCCATCGCGCGCCAGTTGGCGTCGTCCATCATGAACCCGAGCGACTCCACGAAGGCCAGCGCGTCCCCCTCGTCGTCGCGGTACTCATCCGCTGACACGTTGCGCCGGCCGGACAGGTACACCGCGCAGTCCGCGGCCTCCGCCAGGTACAGGTACACGAAGACGGCCGCGGTCCCCTGCCCTCCCCGGAGGCCCACGACAAAGGCCTGCGCCGGACCGGCCTGCTTGCCCGGAATGGCCACGTGCGGCGCGTTGAGGGAGGTATGCAGCGCCAGGATTTGTTCCCGCGTGGCGGGCAGCCCGCGGTAGCGCTCGTCGAGGTTGAACACGGTTGTCTCCGTTACCCGAAGCCCCGCACCCGTCAGCGCGTGGTGAGGGTGAACTCCTGTGTCGCATCCTGCGTGTCCGCCGCCGTCTTCTGGAAGCGAAGGATGGGATTGTCGATCATCACGTTCCCGCCGCCCTCGTTGCCCTCGCCAATAATGACCCGAAACACGTGGGCAGGCGAACTGCTGCGCGCGTCCCCGGCGTTTCCCTTCCGGGCGATGAACGTCACCTTGTTCGCCCCCGGCCGCAGGTTGCGGGTGATGTCCACCACCACCTGGTCCTCGTTGCCTCGCAGCTTGCGCAGCCACGTGGAATTGATGAACACGTCGATGTCGTACCCCGTCATCCCCGGCACCGTCTGCTCCGTCACCAGCCAGTAGCGCTGGGTGAGGCGCCCGGGGGCCGTAGGCGCGCCAGGCGCCTGCTGCGCCGCGGGAGGCTCCTTCGCGGAGGGGGCCGCCGGCCCCGGGGAGGCGGGCGCCGGTGCCTGGGGCGACGCGGCGGGGGCCGGAGGCGTCACCGCCGTCACGCGGGCCGCGTAGCCCGGCGCGTCGATGTGCACGTTGCCGGCCTCGTCGATGCGGACGGTGGCCTTCTCGAACTTCTGGTTGGTGACGCCGTCAATCTTGACGCCGTTGAGGAAGACGGAGCCTGCGTGCGCCCCGAACGGGGCCAGGGCCAGGGTGGCGGCGAGCGCGGCACTGGGGAACAGGGGGTTCTTCATGCGGGTCACTCCTGAGAATCTCCAACAGTCCCGGGCACTTGGAACGCTTAGCGCACCCGGCGGGACGGAACAAGGCGCGCATACACCCCGTTGGAGCGTCCCAGTTGCCCGGAGATTCACCCCACCCACTCAGGGCATGGGCTCGGGAGGCACCTCGCGCTGCGCCAAGGCCCAGTCACCGCCCAGCCCGTGGCCCTCACGGAAGCGCCGGAAGTCCCGGCGGACCGCGCGCGGATAGCGCCGGAAGCGCTCCAATTCGCCCTGCTTGATGGCGTTGCGGATGCGGGTGGGACCGGCGTTGTAGGCCATCAGCGCCAGGTCCAGGTCCCCACCGAAGCGCTCCTGTAACGAGCGCAGATAACGGATGCCCAGCCGCACGCAGAGCGCGGTGTCCGCGGTCACCTCCTCGCGGGACAAGCGCAGTCCTTCCTTCTCCGCCAGGAAGTGCAGCGTGCTGGGTTTGATCTGCATCAACCCGCGCGCGCCCTTCACGGACACCGCATCTTCCGTGAAGTCCGACTCCACGTCGATGATGGCCAGGATCAGCAGCGGATCATACGCGAGCCGCCCGGCCTCCTCGGCGATGGCCTGGATGAGCTGCCGACGCAGCGTCAAGCCCAGGTCCGGGGCCCGGCGCGCCAGCACCGCGTCGATGAGCGACGCCTCGGGGGAGATGACCTCCGCCGCCACGACGCCCGGGACGACGGGCTGCACCGGCCGTTCCTCCAGCAACGGCACCAGCCGCGCCGACACGACGAGCGCCGCCCCCGCGAGCAGCGGGAGCCGGGAACAACCCGAACTGAAGGCGTGGAGACGTTCGAAGAGCCGCGTACCGAAAGACCTCCCGCCCGAAGGGGCGGGAGCTTTCACTTCCGGTGCTCCAGGGCCTGGATGCGCTCGGCCAGCTTGTCCAGCCGGGTTCCAAACGCCGCCAGCTCCTCGCGGCGGGGCAGCTTCATCTTCGTCAGGGTCTGGCGCACCCGCTCTTCCACGTTGTGCTCCAGGTCCTTGCGGTGGCCCGCCAGCCGCTCGCTGAATTCCCGGGCCTGGCGCTTCACCTCGTCCTGGCTCCAACCCGCCACCGCGGCCACGCGCTGCACGGCCCGTGAAGCTTCTTCCTCGGCCGTGTTCACCGCCAGCAGGGCCTGGCTCCAGAGACGCTCGAACGTCTCCGTCACGGAGTGCTTCTCTCGGGGGGCCTCGGGCTTGTTGTCCATGGGGTCTCTCCGGGAGGTGTACAGGCCAGACGTTCAGGCCCGAACCGGTCGGGGAACGGCCGAAATAAGCACACCCCCGACGTGAAGGGAACGACGGCGATGTGCCTCCCCCTTCTCTTTCGTACTCCGAGAAAGGGAGAGGTCACACTGCCTGTCGGGATTCGGCGGAACTTCAGGCGCGCGGCGAGGACGCGGGGCTGCTCGCGGGCTTCGCGCCGTTCACCCGACGGACGGGCTTCAGCAGCGAGTCCACCTTGCGGGACAGCTTCGCCAGCTCCTTGTTGAGGTCCTTCAGCTGCGCCTGGCTGGCCACGCCCACGGCCTCGACGACGCGCGTCTGGATACCGTCAAAGCGCTTGCGCAGCTCGGTGCCCGCGGCGTCCACGCGCCGGCTCAGCTCGGTGCTGGCCTCGTTGGCGCGCTTGCTCAGCTCCTGCACGCGGGGGTCCGTCAGCAGCTCACCGGCCTGGAACTTCGCCCACAGCGCCTGGGCCTCCTTGGCGGCCTCCTGCCCACGGGACTCCAAGGTCTTCACGACCTTGCCCGCTTCGCCTTCCAGCTCCTCGATGCGCTTCTGCGCCTGGGAAATCTGGGCCTTCAGAAAGCTCTCCACATTCTGCGCCAGTCCGCTCTTCGCAGCGGCCTCGGAGCTCTGAACTTCGTTCTGCGTCGCCTCGGTCTCGGTCTTCGTCGTGGCCATACCGTCCTCCCCTATCCCGGCTTTCACCGGGCGGTAACCAGGTGCGTCACTACAACGTTCAACAGCTAACGCAGCGCGCCATAAGCGTCAAGCCAACGACGAGCCCATAACGCGATTAGCCATAAACAAAGGAAAACCGCCGCCCCAGAGAAAGCTCTGGGAGCGGCGGTTGTCTTTCAGCGAACGCTTTGAGGACGGCTGGGGCGCGGATTAGGCCGCGCCGGTCGTCTGCGTGCCTACCGGGCGGGAAGGCTCGCCCAGGGGGCCGGTGTCGCCGTGAGTGGCGGCCAGGGCGGCCTCCATCTCATTGACCTCGTCGGTGGGGCTCTCCACCGCGATGTCCAGGTGCTTGTAGTTCGGCAGACCCGTGCCGGCGGGGATGAGCCGGCCCATGATGACGTTCTCCTTGAGGCCGCGCAGGTAGTCCACCTTGCCGTTGATGGCGGCCTCGGTGAGCACCTTGGTGGTCTCCTGGAAGGACGACGCGGAGATGAAGGACTCGGTGGAGAGCGAGGCCTTGGTGATGCCGAGCAGCAACGGCTCGCCAACGGCGGGACGCTTGCCTTCCGACATGACCTTCTCGTTCTCCTCCTCGAACACCCACTTCTCGACCTGCTCGTCGACCAGGAAGTTGGTGTCGCCCACATCGGTGACGCGCACGCGGCGGAGCATCTGCCGCACGATGGTCTCGATGTGCTTGTCGTTGATCTTCACGCCCTGCAGTCGGTAGACCTCCTGCACTTCGTCCACCAGGTAGCGCGCGAGCTCCTTCTCGCCGAGCACCTTGAGGATGTCGTGCGGGTTGGCCGAGCCGTCCATCATCGCCTCGCCGGCCTTCACGCGGTCGCCGGAGTGGACGCTGATGTTCTTGCCCTTGGAGATCAGGTACTCCTTGGCCAGGTCCGTGCGCTGCTCGCCGTTCACCTCGGGGGTGATGATGAGCTTGCGCTTGCCCTTGGTGTCCTTGCCGAACGACACCACGCCGTCGATCTCCGCGATCGCCGCCGCGTCCTTCGGCTTGCGCGCCTCGAAGAGCTCGGCCACGCGAGGCAGACCGCCCGTGATGTCCTTGGTCTTCGTCGTCTCGCGCGGCACCTTGGCGATGACCTCGCCCGGGTGGATCTCATCGCCGTCGTTGACGGTGATGATGGAGCCCTGCGGCAGGAAGTAGCTCGCCGGGTTGCGGGAGCTGGGCAGGTCCATCATGTTGCCGTTGGCATCGCGGATGGTGACGCGCGGACGCGCCTCCGGGTCCTTGGACTCGATGACCGTCTTACGCGACAGACCGGTCACCTCGTCCAGCGCCTCGGACATCGTCACGCCTTCGATGATGTCCTCGTAGCGCACGACACCGCCGACCTCGGTCAGCAGCGGAATCGCGAACGGGTCCCACTCCGCCATGAGGACGCCCGGCTCGATGCGCTGGCCTTCCTTCACGAGGATGCGGGCACCGTAGATGACCTGGTAACGCTCGCGCTCGCGGCCCGAGTCGTCCACGACGACGATTTCGCCGTTGCGGTTCATGGCCACCAGCGTGCCGTCCGTCTTCTGCACGGTGACGAGGCCCGCGAACTTCACGCTACCCGCGTAGCGGTTCTCCAGGCTGGACTGCTCCGCGCGCCGCGTCGCCGCACCACCGATGTGGAAGGTGCGCATCGTGAGCTGGGTACCCGGCTCACCGATGGACTGCGCCGCGATGACGCCGACCGCCTCACCCACGGACACCTTGCGGCCGCGGGCCAGGTCACGGCCGTAGCACTCCACGCAGATGCCGCGCTTGGCCTGGCAGGTGAGCACCGAGCGGATCTTCACCTTGTCCATGCCGCTGTTCTCGATGCGGCGGACGCGGTCCTCGTCGATCTCCTCGTTCGCGCGCACCAGCACCTCGCCCGTCACGGGGTCGAGGATGTCATCCAGGGCCACGCGGCCCAGGATGCGCTCGCCGAGCGGCTCGATGATCTCGCCGCCCTCCACCAGGGCGCCGATGAACAGGCCGTCCATGGTGCCGCAGTCGTACTCGTTGATGATGGCGTCCTGCGCCACGTCCACGAGACGGCGGGTGAGGTAACCGGAGTTGGCCGTCTTGAGCGCCGTGTCCGCCAGACCCTTACGGGCACCGTGCGTGGAGATGAAGTACTGCAGCACGGAGAGGCCTTCACGGAAGTTGGCCGTGATGGGCGTCTCGATGATTTCGCCGGAGGGCTTCGCCATCAGGCCACGCATACCCGCCAGCTGACGGATCTGCTGGGCGCTACCACGCGCGCCCGAGTCGGCCATGATGTAGATGGGGTTGAAGGACGGCTGCTTGCGCGTCTCACGCTTGCCGTCGCGGTCCCCGGTGGTCTCCTCCTGGGAGATCTGCTGCATCATCTCCTGGGCGACCTTCTCGGTGATCTCCGCCCAGATATCGATGACCTTGTTGTAGCGCTCGCCGTCGGTGATGAGGCCCTCAAGGTACTGGTTCTCGATCTCCGACACTTCCTTGCGCGCGAAGTCCAGGAACTCCTGCTTCTTCGCAGGGATGATCATGTCCTTGAGCGCGATGGAGATACCGGCGCGGGTGGCGTTGTAGTAGCCGAGGCTGCGCACGCGGTCCGCGAGCAGCACCGTCTCCTTCTCACCCGTGAGGCGGTAGCAGAGGTCGATGAGGCCGCCGAGCGACTTCTTGTCGAGCACCTTGTTGATGGCGTCGAAGCCCACCGCGCGCGGGACGACCTCCCACAGGAGGACGCGGCCGACGGTGGTCTCCTTGCGCTTGCCGTCGATGCGGCAGACGACCTTCGCCTGGAGGTGCACCTCGCCGTGGTCGTACGCGGCACGCACCTCGTCGGGCGAGGCGAACACGCGGCCCTCGCCGCCGGCGAACTCGCGGGCGCGGGTCATGTAGTAGATGCCGAGCACCATGTCCTGCGTCGGGACGATGATGGGCTTGCCGTTCGCGGGGCTGAGGATGTTGTTCGTCGACATCATCAGCACGCGGGCCTCCATCTGAGCCTCGATGGAGAGCGGCACGTGCACGGCCATCTGGTCGCCGTCGAAGTCGGCGTTGAAGGCGGCGCACACCAGCGGGTGAAGCTGGATGGCCTTGCCTTCAATCAGCACGGGCTCGAAGGCCTGCATGCCCAGACGGTGCAGCGTGGGAGCGCGGTTGAGGAGCACCGGGTGCTCGCGGATGACGTCCTCGAGGATGTCCCAGACCTCGGGACGCTCCTTCTCCACCATCTTCTTCGCGGACTTGATGGTGGTGACGTAACCCTTCTCTTCGAGCTTGTTGTAGATGAACGGCTTGAAGAGCTCGAGCGCCATGATCTTCGGCAGGCCGCACTGGTGCAGACGCAGCTCGGGGCCCACCACGATGACGGAGCGGCCCGAGTAGTCCACGCGCTTGCCGAGCAGGTTCTGGCGGAACCGGCCCTGCTTGCCCTTGAGCATGTCGGACAGCGACTTCAGCGGGCGCTTGTTGGGGCCCGTGATGGTCTTCCCGCGGCGGCCGTTGTCGAACAGCGCGTCCACGGCCTCCTGCAGCATCCGCTTCTCGTTGCGGATGATGATGTCCGGAGCGTTCAGCTCCTGGAGGCGCTTCAGACGGTTGTTGCGGTTGATGACGCGGCGGTACAGGTCGTTCAGGTCGGAGGTCGCGAAGCGGCCACCATCCAGGGGAACGAGCGGGCGCAGGTCCGGCGGAATCACCGGAATCACGTCCAGCATCATCCACTCCGGCTTGTTGCCGGAGACGCGGAACGCCTCGGCCACCTTCAGGCGCTTGGCGTACTTCTTCCGCTTCGCCTCGCTGGTGGTCTCGCGCATGTCCTTGCGCAGCTCTTCGGACAGCTTCTCCACGTCCAGCGACTTGAGCATCTCGCGGACGGCCTCGCCGCCCATGCCCGTGGTGAAGGAGTCCTCACCGTGCTCCTGGTAGAGCCGGTGCATCTTGTCCTCGCTGATGAGCTCGCCCTTCTGCAGCGGCGTCGCCTTCGGATCGAGGACGATGTAGCTCTCGCAGTAGAGGACCTTCTCCAGCTCCTTCAGCGTGATGTCGAGCAGGTTGCCGATGCGGCTCGGCAGCGACTTGAGGAACCAGATGTGGGCCACCGGCGTGGCCAGGGTGATGTGGCCCAGGCGCTCACGGCGCACCTTGGACTGGATGACCTCCACGCCGCACTTCTCGCACACCACGCCGCGGTGCTTCATGCGCTTGTACTTGCCGCAGTTGCACTCGTAGTCCTTCACCGGCCCGAAGATGCGGGCGCAGAAGAGCCCGTCCCGCTCCGGCTTGAACGTGCGGTAGTTGATCGTCTCCGGCTTCTTCACCTCGCCATGGGACCACTGGCGAATCTTGTCGGGCGACGCCAGGGCGATGCGGATGGCGTTGAACGACAGCGGGTCCTTCGGCTTCTCGAAGAAGTTGAAAATGTCCTTCACGTTGCCTCCGAAATCTCGTTGGGCGCCCCCACATCCAAGGGGGGCCGCCAGCTGATTCGGGCCCCCGCCCCGTTCCGGCCGCGCCCGCCCCTATCGGGACGGCGGGCGGCCGGTCAGGCGGGCGCTCCGTGCAATCAGGCCTCAGTTCCCGTCTTGCGCTCCTCGCCGTCACCACCGCCGAGGAAGTCGCCTCCGAAGCTGCGCTGCCGCTCCGGCGGGGCGCTCTCCAGCAGCTCCACGTCGAGCGCGAGCGACTGGAGTTCCTTGAGGAGCACGTTGAACGACTCGGGCAGGCCGCTCTCCAGGACGTTGTCGCCCTTGACGATGGCCTCGTACATGCGCGTGCGGCCCACCACGTCGTCCGACTTGACGGTGAGGAACTCCTGCAGCGTGTACGCCGCGCCGTAGGCCTCCATCGCCCAGACTTCCATCTCGCCCAGTCGCTGACCGCCGAACTGCGCCTTGCCGCCCAGCGGCTGCTGCGTGACGAGCGAGTAGGGCCCGATGGAGCGGGCGTGGATCTTCTCGTCCACCAGGTGGTGCAGCTTCAGCATGTACATGACGCCCACGGTGACGTTCTGGTCGAACGGCTCACCGGTGCGCCCGTCGAAGAGCACCATCTGGCCCGAGCGGGGCAGCTGCCCCTCGTCCAGCAGGGCGTGGATCTCCGTCTCCTGTGCGCCGTCGAAGACGGGCGTGGCGACGTGGATGCCCCGCTTGGAGCGGAGGCACAGCTGCTTGATCTCCTCGTCGTCGAGCTTGTCGAGGAACTCGCCGAACGCCGGGTCGCTGTAGATGACCTTGAGGCGCTCCTTGATGGCGTCCGAGCTCCAGTTGGCCTCGACGTAGCGCTGCAGCGCTTCGCCAGTGCCCTTGGCGGCCCAGCCCAGGTGCGTCTCGAGGATCTGCCCGATGTTCATGCGCGAGGGCACGCCCAGCGGGTTGAGGACGATGTCCACCGGACGCCCGTCCTCCAGGTACGGCATGTCCTCCTCGGGGAGGATGCGGGACACGACGCCCTTGTTTCCGTGGCGGCCGGCCATCTTGTCGCCCACGGCCAGCTTGCGCTTGATGGCGACGTACACCTTCACCATCTTGATGACGCCCGGCGGCAGCTCGTCGCCCTTCTTGATGCGGGCGATCTTCTCGCCGAAGGCCAGCTTCACGGCCTCCTTCGTCTCCTCCAGGTTGCGGAGGATGTCGCGCAGGCGCGAGTCCAGCGGGTCGCCGACGGAGATCTCACCCCAGTACTTGTAGGGCACCGTGGACAGCAGCTCGTCGTCGAGGATGTCCCCCTTCTTCAGGAGGATCTTCCCCTTGTCATCCACGAGCTTGCCCTGGACCTCCTTGGTGCGCACCAGGCCGCGGATGCGGCCGAACGCGCTGTCCTGGAGGACCTTGATCTCGTCGTTCTGGTCCTTGAGGAGCTTCGCCTCCTCCATGGACTCGATCTGCTTGGCGCGCTCGTCCTTCTCCACGCCCTTGCGGCTGAACACCTTGGCGTTGATGACGGTGCCCACCACGCCCGGAGGGACGCGCAGCGAGCTGTCACGCACGTCGCCGGCCTTCTCGCCGAAGATGGCGCGCAGCAGCTTCTCTTCGGGAGACAGCTGCGTCTCGCCCTTCGGGGTGATCTTGCCCACCAGCACGTCGCCGGGCTTCACCTCGGCGCCGATGCGGATGATGCCGCTCTCGTCGAGGTCCTTGAGGGCCTCCTCACCCACGTTCGGGATGTCGCGGGTGATCTCCTCCTTGCCCAGCTTGGTGTCGCGCGCGATGCACTCGAACTCCTCGATGTGGATCGACGTGAAGACGTCGTCCTTGAGGATGCGCTCGCTGATGAGGATGGAGTCCTCGAAGTTGTAGCCCTGCCACGGCATGAACGCGACGACCACGTTCTGGCCCAGCGCCAGCTCGCCCGTCTCGGTGGCCGGACCGTCGGCGATGACGTCACCCTTCATCACCCGGTCGCCCTTGCTGATGATGGGCTTCTGGTTGAGGCAGGTGTTCTGGTTGGAGCGCTGGTACTTGAGCAGGTTGTAGATGTCGACCTCGCTCGTGACATCGCTCAGCGAGGCCGGCACGTCCGCCTTCACCACGATGCGGCCGGCGTCCACGCTCTCCACGATGCCGTCGCGCCGGGCCACGCAGGTGACGCCGGAGTCGCGGGCGACGATGGACTCGATGCCCGTGCCCACCAGCGGCGCCGCGGTGCGCAGCAGCGGAACGGCCTGGCGCTGCATGTTGGAGCCCATGAGCGCGCGGTTGGCGTCGTCGTTCTCCAGGAACGGGATGAGCGACGCGGCCACCGACACGAGCTGCTTCGGGGACACGTCCATCAGGTCCACGTCCTCGGCGCGAGCCTGGACGAACTCACCACCCCGGCGGCTGGACACCAGCGCGTTGGCGAACTTGCCCTTCTTGTCCGTCTCCGCGTTCGCCTGGGCGATCGTGTGCTTCTCCTCCTCGAGAGCGGAGTAGAAAGCCACGTCGTTCGTCACCACGCCCGCCTCGACCTTGCGGTACGGCGTCTCGACGAAGCCGAACTCATTGACGCGCGCGTAGGTGGACAGCGACGCGATGAGGCCGATGTTCGGACCTTCCGGCGTCTCGATGGGGCAGATGCGGCCGTAGTGCGTCGGGTGCACGTCGCGCACCTCGAAGCCCGCGCGCTCGCGGGTGAGGCCACCGGGCCCGAGCGCCGACAGGCGCCGCTTGTGGGTGACTTCGGACAGGGGGTTCGTCTGGTCCATGAACTGCGACAGCTGGCTGGACCCGAAGAACTCCTTGATGACCGCCGTGACGGGCTTGGCGTTGATGAGATCGTGCGGCATGAGCGTCTCGATCTCCTGGAGGCTCATGCGCTCCTTGATCGCCCGCTCCATGCGCACCAGGCCGATGCGGTACTGGTTCTCCAGCAGCTCGCCCACCGCGCGGACGCGGCGGTTGCCCAGGTGGTCGATGTCGTCGATGGTCCCCTTGCCGTTCTTCAGATCGATCAGGTAGCGGATCACCTCGAGGATGTCCCGCTTGGTGAGGATCTGCCCGTCGAGCGGCTCCTCGAGGCCGAACTTGAAGTTCAGCTTGAGGCGGCCGACCTTGGAGAGGTCGTAGCGCTCCGGGTTGAAGAACAGGTTGGTGAACAGGTTGATGGCCGTCTCCGGCGTCGGCGGATCGCCAGGGCGCAGGCGGCGGTAGATCTCCATGATGGACTGCTCGGGGGTCTCGAGCTTGTCCAGCATCAACGTCTCACGCAGGTACGGGCCCACGTTGAGGTTGTCGATGAAGAGGACCTTGAACTCCTTGATGCCGTGCTTGAGGAGCTCGTCGACCTTCTCCTGGGTGACTTCCTCGTTGCACTCGAGGAGCACCACGCCGTTGGTCTCTTCGACCACGTCGTAGGCGGACACCTTGGTGAAGAGCTCGTCCGCATCGATCGGGAGCGTCTTCATCTTCGCCGCTTCGAGCTTCTTGATGGCGGCGCGGGTGAACTTGCGGTTCTTCTTGACGATCAGCTCGCCCGTCTTGGCCTTGATGTCGCGGGTCGCGCGCTGACCGGGCAGCAGCTCGAGCTCGACGCTCTTCTCGAACTCCTCCGCGCTGTGGAGGTAGATCGTCTCCGTCGCGTAGTAGTAGTTGAGGATCTCCTCGGTGGAGCCCTTGAACTCCAGCGGGTTCTTCTTCGCGGTGTCCGGGACGGCGCCGAGCGCGCGGATGAGCACCGTGGCCGGCAGCTTGCGGCGGCGGTCGATGCGCACGTACAGCAGGTCCTTGTGGTCGAACTCGAAGTCGATCCACGAACCGCGGTAGGGAATGATGCGGGCGTTGTAGAGCAGCTTGCCAGACGAGTGGCTCTTGCCCTTGTCATGGTCGAAGAAGGCGCCCGGGCTTCGGTGCAGCTGGCTGACGACGACGCGCTCGGTACCGTTGATGATGAAGGTGCCGTTCTGGGTCATCAGCGGGATTTCGCCGAAGTAGACCTCCTGCTCCTTCACGTCGCGGATGGACTGGGCGCCGGTCTCCTCGTCCTTGTCCCACACGACCAGGCGCACCACCACCTTGATGGGCGCCGAATACGTCATGCCACGCTGGTGGCACTCATCTACGTCGTACTTCGGGCGCTCCAGGTGGTAGCTCACGAACTCCAGCGAGGAGGTCTCGTTGAAGTCGCGGATAGGGAACACCGACTTGAAGACGCCCTGAAGACCGAGGTCCTCGCGCTTGTCGGCGGCAATGTCCGCCTGGAGGAACTTCTCGTAGGACTGCTTCTGGATGTTGATAAGATTGGGAATGTCGATGATCTTCGCGATCTTCGCGAAGGTCTTCCGCACGCGGAAATTGTTCTGGATCTGCGTCGGCATTCTGGCTCCGGGGACGACTGCTCGGGCGGGCAAACTTCAGTAACGCGCGGCGGCGCCGGGAAATTTGCAACGGTCAAATGGGCAAAGCCGGCGCCCCCACTCAGGGAGCGCCGGCCTGCACATCCGGTCAGGAGGCTGCCCGAAATTTCCCGGAAAACCGGACAACCCCTGTAGAAACTACTTGATGTCGACGGTCGCACCAGCCGCGGTGAGCTGGTCCTTGATCTTCTTGGCGTCGTCCTTGTTGACGCCTTCCTTGACGTTCTTCGGAGCGCCCTCGACCAGGTCCTTGGCCTCCTTCAGGCCCAGGCCGGTGATCGCGCGAATCTCCTTGATGACGTTGATCTTGTTGGCGCCGGCGTTGGCCAGCACCACCGTGAACTCCGTCTTCTCCTCGACAGGAGCGGCGGCGGCGGCCGGGCCCGCGGCAACGGCCACGGCGGCGGCGGAGACGCCCCACTTGCTCTCGAGCTGCTTCACGAGCTCGGCCGCCTCAAGGACGGTCAGGGAGGAGAGCTGGTCAACAATCGCGTTCAGGTCAGCCATTGAAATGTGTCCTTCTGGTTTCGACTAACGGCCAACTCCCCCTTTGGAGAGTTCCGGCCGGAGAGGTTGCGGTAGAAAAACTTCTCGAACAGATGAGGGCTTCTCAGCCCTGCGCCTTGTCCGCGTTGGCCTGGACGACTCGGGCGAGCTGCGAACCCGGAGCCGCGATGGTCCGAACCAGCTTGCTCGCGGGCTCGCTGATGACGCCCAGCAACTGCGCGCGAAGCTCGGGCAGACCCGGCAGCTTCGCCAGGGCCTTCACGCCGGCGACGTCGACCTTGCGGCCTTCGACGACGGCGGTGCGGATCTTGATCTTGTCCTCGATGTCCTTCGCGAACTCGACCAGGATCTTCGCGGGAGCCACCACGTCGCCGTAGCTGATGCACAGGGCCACGGGGCCCGTGAAGTCATCAGCGATGACCGACACGGACGTGCCCTGCGCGGCACGGCGCGCCAGCGTGTTCTTGATGACCTTGTACTCGACGTTGCCCTCGCGGAACTTCTTGCGGAGCTTGGTCACCGTCTCCACGTCCACCTTGGTGAATTCGGCGACGACGGCGGAGGTCGTCCTCGAGAACTTCTCGTGGAGCTCCTTGATCATCTCTTCCTTCTCGCTCTTCAGCACTTTGACTCACCTCCTTACTGGGCCCGCCTTTTCAGGACGGGCGTGATGCCTGGGCCAAAGTGGCAGAGCGAGAGGAGCCTCGAGAGGCACCACACCGCACCTCCAGTCTCGGCAGGGCTGACCTTGCGGTCGTTTGAACCAGGGGTCGAAGGTGCCGTCCGGCCGGTTGCCCGGCTGCCAACGGAACATGCATCCTCTTCGCCCAGGTCCCTGCTGTCATGAACCAGGTGTCGGGACGCCGCGCCTCACGACGTGGCGCCCCAATTGCAAAAGCCGGGGGCCTATACCCCCGGCTTCAGCAAAGATCCAGAACTTTCGAACCTGTGACGTCAGACAGGTGACAGCCCTGACCCGTAGTCAGGGCTGCGTCCCCCTGCCCGTGCGGCCGGACGGCGATTAGCCGTGGCGCGTCTTGATCTCCATGGTGTCGAGCTTGATGCCCGGCCCCATGGAGGACGAGATGGCGATACCCTGGAGGTACACGCCCTTCGCGGCGGCCGGCTTCAGCTTCATCACCAGGTCCACCAGCGCGTTGAAGTTGGCCTCGAGCTTCTCGACCTCGAAGGAGGACTTGCCCAGCTTCGCGTGGACGATACCGGCCTTCTCGGCGCGGAAGTCGACCTTACCGCCCTTGGCGTCGCGAATGGCCTTCGCGACATCCATGGTCACCGTGCCGACCTTCGGGTTCGGCATCAGGCCGCGGGGACCGAGCACCTTACCGAGGCGACCGACGACACCCATCATGTCCGGGGTGGCGATGACGGTGTCGAAATCGAGGAAGCCCTCCTCGATGCGCTTCTGGAGGTCCTCGGCGCCGACCACGTCCGCGCCGGCGTTGGTCGCGTCGGTGGCCTTCTCACCCTTGGCGAACACGGCCACGCGCACGGTGGCGCCGGTGCCGTGCGGGAGCACCACGGCACCACGGACCATCTGGTCCGCGTGCTTCGGGTCCACGCCCAGGTTGATGGAGACGTCGACCGTCTGGTCGTACTTGGTGGAGCGAGCCTCCACCGTCTTCTTCAGGAGCTGAAAGCCCTCGGCGACGGCGTAGCGCTTATCGCGGTCAACCAGAGCGGCGGCCGCACGGAACTTCTTCCCAGTCTTAGCCATGACAGAAATCCTTGTCGTGAGTGGGTGCGCGGCGGCCTAGCCGACGACGTCGATGCCCATGGAGCGTGCGGTGCCAGCAATGGTGCTCATGCAGGCCTCGAGCGACGCGGCGGTGGTATCCTGGATCTTCTTCTTCGCGATTTCCTCGAGCTGGGCGCGGGTGATCTGCCCGACCTTCTCCTTGCCCGGCTTCTTCGCGCCCGAACCCTTCTTCTTCTCCGTGTGGAGACCCGCGGCCTTCTTGATGAGGACGGCGGCGGGAGGGGTCTTCAGGATGAAGGTGAAGGAGCGGTCCGCATACACGGTGATGACCACCGGGATGATGAGCGCTTCCTTGGCTTCCGCCTGGGTCTTCGCGTTGAACTGCTTGCAGAACTCCATGATGTTCACGCCCTGCTGACCGAGCGCGGGGCCGATCGGCGGAGCGGGGTTCGCCTTGCCGGCGGGGATCTGCAGCTTGACCTGACCTGTGATCTTCTTCATCGAACGACAACTGCCTTTCGAGTGGGTGGTGCGAGCGGGCTACCAGACGGGGAAGCCCTCCCACCCATGAGTCCGGCCCCAATACGGGGACCAGAAATGCGAACGCCGCGCACGCCATACAGGAGTACACGGCGCGGCATCAACTGCTAGCCGGTGGTCTTCTCCACCTGCATGAAGTCCAGCTCCACCGGGGTGGCTCGGCCGAAGATGCTGACCAGCACCTTCACCCTGCCCTTCTCCGCATTGACCTCTTCCACGGTACCGTTGAAGTTCGCGAACGGACCGTCGATGACGCGCACCGTGTCGCCGTCGTCGAACTGCACCTTGGGCTTCGGCTTGAGCGTACCTTCGGAAATCTGCGACGTCAGCCGCGCCACTTCCTGATCGGAGATGGGCAACGGATTCTGATTCTGCACCGTTCCCGGGAACCCGGTGATCTTCGGCGTGTTCTTCACCAGGTGGAGCGTCCGGTCGTTCAGCTCCATCTGCACGAAGATGTAGCCGGGGAAGAACTTGCGGCGAGAGGTCTTCTTCTCGCCCTTCACCATTTCGACGACCTGTTCCATCGGAATCAGGATTTCACCGAACTGGTCCTGAAGGCCCTCCAAACGGACCTTCTCTTCCAGGCTCTTCTTCGCCTGGTTCTCGAAGTTCGAGTAGGTGTGGACCACGTACCATTTCATCGCCATTACAACTTCCCCCACATGGCTGGCAGCCACTCCACCATCAGGTTGTAGGCGGCGGTATCGATGCAGAAGAGGATGACGGCGGCAACCAGGGACGCCACGACGACGGCCATGGTCGACGCCTTGGTCTCCGACCAGGTGGGCCAGGTGACCTTCATCAACTCCGAAGCCACATCGATGGACAGCGCATGGGTGCGCGGGTGGAAGTACGCCCCCACAGCCAGTCCCACGGCCAGCACGTAGCTCACCAGGGTGGACACCTTCCAGTCCAAGCCCTCGATGAGGACCGGGTCGCTCCAGCTGAATCGCGCCCACAGCAATCCGAGCAGACGCTCCAGGAAGAGGGCCAGGACGATGCCGACGAGAAGATAGAAGATGACCACGAGCCGCTTCGGATCCATCGCCGAGCGGTTAGCCTGCTGGCTGGCCTCTGATGCCGTCGCCATGGTGCCTCACGAGGTACTGCGGATGCGAATTCGCGAAACTGCGAAAACACAGGAACCCCCGGCACCTCCAGGTACCGGGGGCCCCGCGACTACTGAGAGTTGGCAGGCCAGGAGGGATTCGAACCCCCAACACGCGGATTTGGAGACCGCTGCTCTACCGTTGGAGCTACTGGCCTAGAACCTTCCCTGAACTACCGACCTAGACCTTACCTTCCTTGTGGTCCTGATGCTTGCGGCAACGAGGACAGAACTTGCTCAGCTCGAGCTTATCCTGGCTCTTCCGCTTGTTCTTCGTGGTCGTGTAGTTCCGCTCCTTGCACACAGTGCACTCGAGCGAAATAATGGAACGATTGCCCTTCGGCATGACCTACCTCACCAGATACGAGAGGGGAAGGCTACCACAACGCAGCCCTCCCCTCGGAATCGGGACAGTGAGCCCGGCGGCCTCACGGCCGACCCGGCATTACTCGATGATTTCCGCCACGACGCCGGCGCCCACGGTGCGGCCACCCTCGCGAACAGCGAAGCGCAGCTCCTTCTCCATGGCCACGGGGGTGATGAGCTCCACCTCGATGGCGATGTTGTCGCCCGGCATCACCATTTCGACGTTCTCCGGCAGCTTCACCGAGCCCGTCACGTCCGTGGTGCGGAAGTAGAACTGCGGGCGGTAGCCCTTGAAGAACGGGGTGTGACGACCGC
>NZ_SRLV01000180.1:0-3475 GCF_006518205.1 Myxococcus sp. CA005
GCTACGAGGAGCCCACCCCCATCCAGGCCGCCGCCCTCCCGCCACTGCTCGCGGGGAAGGACCTGCTCGGCATCGCCGCCACCGGCACCGGCAAGACGGCCGCCTTCGCCCTGCCCCTGCTCAACCACGTGGAGCCCGGCGCGTGCCGGCCCAACACCACGTCCGCGCTGGTGCTGGTCCCCACGCGCGAGCTGGCCATGCAGGTCTCCGAGGCCATCCACCGCTACGGCCAGAAGCTCGGCATCTCCGTGCTGCCCCTGTACGGCGGCCAGGTCATTGGCCAGCAGCTCCGCGTCCTCAAGCGCGGCGTGGACGTCGTCGTCGCCACGCCGGGCCGCGCGCTGGACCACCTGCGCCGTGGCACGTTGCAGCTCGATGACGTGCGCGTCGTCGTGCTCGACGAGGCCGACGAGATGCTCGACATGGGCTTCGCCGAGGACCTGGAGGCCATCCTCTCCGGCACGCCCGAGGACCGGCAGACGGCCCTCTTCTCCGCCACGCTCCCGCCGCGCATCGCCAGCATCGCCGAGCGTCACCTGCACGAGCCCGTGCGCGTGAAGATCGCCCGCGAGAAGGTGGAACAGGGGGAGATTCCCCGCGTCCGGCAGACGGCCTACGTCGTGCCGCGCGCCTTCAAGATCGCCACCCTGGGCCGCCTGCTCGACGTGGAGTCGCCCACCGCGGCCATCATCTTCTGCCGCACGCGCACGGAGGTGGACGACCTCACCGTCTCCCTCAACGGCCGTGGCTGGCGCGCCCACGCCCTGCATGGCGGCATGACGCAGGAGCAGCGAGACCGCGTCATCAAGCAGCTCAAGTCCCAGGGCACCGACCTGCTCGTGGCCACCGACGTCGCGGCGCGCGGCCTGGACATCCCCCGCCTGTCCCACGTGGTGAACTTCGACGTCCCCAACGCGCCCGAGGCCTACGTGCACCGCATCGGCCGCACGGGCCGCGCCGGCCGCGAGGGCGTGGCCATCACCCTGGTGGAGCCCCGCGAGCACCGGTTGCTGCGCAACATCGAGCGCGTCACCGGCCAGCGCATCGAAGTGGCCACCGTGCCCACCGTCGCGGACATGCGCGAGAAGCGGCAGGAGATGCTGCGCGCATCCCTGCGCGAGACGCTGGTGACCGGTGAGTACGACTCCCTCCGCAACGTGGTGGAGAGCCTGGCCAGCGAGTTCGACGCCATGGACATCGCCGCCGCCGCCGTGAAGCTCCTCCATGAGGCCCAGGACGAGGGCCGCGACACGGAGGAGACGGAGATCCCCGTCGTCGCGCCGCCGCAGGAGCGCCGTGAGCGCACGGGCAAGTTCGGAGCGCCCACGGGGCGTCCAGGCCGGCCGGAGCGCGGCCCGAAGGCCCGCGGTGGCCCGCCGACGTGGGACGTCACCCGCCTGTGGATTGGCGCCGGCCGTCACGCCGGCGTACGCCCCGCCGACCTGGTGGGCGCCATCGCCGGGGAAGCGGGCGTCGAGTCCTCCAAGATTGGCGCCATCCAGATTGGCGACGCCTTCTCCCTGGTGGAGGTGCCGGAGTCCGACGCCAACCGCATCATCGCCGCGTTGAAGAACGCCACCCTGCGCGGCAAGAAGGTGCTCGTCCGCAAGGACCGGAGCTGACCTTCCGACTCAAAGGGAAATGCCCGCCTCGTGAGTGGGAGAATGACGAGCGAACCCGTCACGCTCACGAGGAGGGCTGAAATCCGTCAGGCCACCGGCTCGGACTGCGCGGCGGCTTCTTCCCGAGGCTCGGTGTTCGTCCGGCGCCGGGAGAAGAACCGGCGCCACGACAGCGCGAAGCCCGTGTAGACGAGGAACACGCCGCCCAGCGACGCGATGGCGGCCACCAACTGGCCCATGAGCCCCAGCGCCTCGCCGGTGTGCAGGAAGCGCAGCCAGGTGCGCAGCTTCCGGCCGCTGTTGTAGTCCGCGTACGTCTCCTGCTTCGCCACCTCGCCCGAAAAGGGGTTGAGGGACACCTGCTTGGAGGAGAACAGCGGCCACGCATCCGCCTCGCGGAGGGTGACCGTCACCGCGTCCACACCGTCCGCGCCGCCCTTCCCGCCCCGCTCGCCCTTCGCCTCCGGACCACGGCCACCCTGTGCGGGTGCCGCGCCCCCCTTCTCGCCCCGCTCGCCCTTCGCGTCCGGACCACGACCACCCTGTGCGGGAGCACCGCCCGGACGCGCTCCACTGCCCAGGCGCAGCGTGGCGGAGGACCAGGTAGGTGACGTCTTCTGGGCCTCGGCGATGACCACGTCCATCGGCTTGCGCGGTGTCTCCACCCCGGGCGCGGGCACCTTCATCGTCGCCGAGCCCGGCGGCCCCTGCCGCGCAGGAGCCTCGTGGCCCATCACCGTGTAGACGAGGTCGGAGGCCCACTTGTACGAGATGACCATGCCCGACGCCGTGAGCACGATGAGCACCGGCAGCGACCAGAAGCCGATGACGTTGTGCCAGTTCCAGTCGCGCGCCTTGCCCTTCAGCCCACGCCGGAACCACAGCGACGGTCGCATGGCGCGCAGCGTCCACTTGCGCGGCCACCACAGGTACAGGCCGGAGATGGCCAGGAAGAGGAACACGGCGTTGCTCGCGCCGGTGATCGCCTTGCCCACCGCGCGGTTGTCACCGCCGGCGGCCAGCCACCGGTGGAGCTCCACGTTCCATTGGAGGAAGCCGCGCAGGCCCGTCGCGCCATTCCCCAGCACCTCGCCGGTGTAGGGGTTGACGTAGGTCACCGAGCCCCGGCCGATGCTCACGAGCACCGAGGACGTCGGCTCCGGATACACCGTCACTCCAGAGGGCTGTCCGTCCGTCCGCGCAGCGCGGACGCGCTCGACCAGTTCCTCCACGGGGAGCCGGGGCGCGCCTGGAGACGGCGACTGCACCGTCCGGACATCCCGCTCCGCCCATTCGATGAGCTGCTTCTCGAAGGCGATGACCACGCCCGTGAAGGACATGATCGCAATCACCAGCCCGGTGGCGATTCCGACGATGAGATGAATCCAGAAGAGGATGTTTCGGAAGGTGCGCATGAAACGGCTCCAGCGCGGGCCGGAGCCCACGCGAGGAGAACTGGAGCGAACCCGGCGCGACACCGCGCCAGACTCACTTCAGGGAGAAGTTCACCGGAATGTCGATCATGACTCGCGCCAGCCGCCCCGAACGGCCCAGCGCGGGCGTGAAGTGCCACTGATTCACGGCGGCAATCGCCGCAGCGTCCAGGGCGGGCACGGAGCGCATCACCTGGGTGTGCTCCTGCTCCACCCGGCCGTCCGTGCCAACGATGACCCGCACCACCACCACGCCCTGGATGTTCCGCTGCTTCGCCAGCCGGGGGTAGTCCGGCCTGACCTGCTTGAGGACCGTGGGGGGCCGCATCACCTGCTTGAGCGTCAGCGCGTCACCCGTGCCGCCAATGGCCGTCGACCCGACGCTGTCTCTTATACACATCTGACGCTGCCGACGAACTC
>NZ_SRLV01000181.1:0-3433 GCF_006518205.1 Myxococcus sp. CA005
AGGGACACCGGGGGTTTCTCAAAAAGAATCCGGCAGCGACCTACTCTCCCGCGCGGTTTCCCGCGAAGTACCATCGGCTCTGGAGGGCTTAACTTCCGTGTTCGGGATGGGAACGGGTGGGACCCCTCCGACATAGCCACCGGAAAACAAGCGACAGTGCATACAAAGGGTAAGTTTCAATTCATTGCTGAGCGAAGTCTCGCTGTGCGCAGTGTGAGTCTTCCAGGCGAGTGCAAAGAAGCACTCGAGCCTCGGCCTTGGCCCCGAGTCCCTTACTCCCCTTGAGGGGGCATGCAAGAGAATGGGGAAAGTAAGCCTCACGACCAATTAGTACCGGTTAGCTGAACGTGTTACCACGCTTACACACCCGGCCTATCAACGTCGTAGTCTTCGACGGGTCTTCAGGGGCTTGCGCCCGGGATACCTGGTCTTGAGGTCGGTTTCCCGCTTAGATGCTTTCAGCGGTTATCCAATCGGCACATGGCTACCCAGCGATGCCTCTGGCGAGACAACTGGTACACCAGCGGTGCCTCCAACCCGGTCCTCTCGTACTAAGGTCAGAGCCTCTCAAGTATCCTACGCCCACAGCAGATAGGGACCAAACTGTCTCACGACGTTTTGAACCCAGCTCGCGTACCGCTTTAATTGGCGAACAGCCAAACCCTTGGGACCTGCTCCAGCCCCAGGATGCGATGAGCCGACATCGAGGTGCCAAACCTCCCCGTCGATGTGAACTCTTGGGGGAGATAAGCCTGTTATCCCCGGAGTACCTTTTATCCGTTGAGCGATGGCCCTTCCATTCAGGACCACCGGATCACTATGACCTGCTTTCGCACCTGCTCGACGTGTCCGTCTCGCAGTCAAGCTCCCTTATGCCATTGCACTCGACGCCCGGTTTCCAATCGGGCTGAGGGAACCATCGCGCGCCTCCGTTACTTTTTGGGAGGCGACCGCCCCAGTCAAACTACCCACCAGACAGTGTCCCAATCCCGGCTGACGGGACATGGTTAGACACCAGAAATCAACAGGGTGGTATTTCACCGTTGCCTCCACCGAACCTAGCGGCCCGGCTTCAAAGGCTCCCACCTATCCTACACAGTCAATCCCTAGTGTCACTGTCAAGTTATAGTAAAGGTTCACGGGGTCTTTCCGTCTTGCTGCGGGTAAACTGCATCGGCACAGCTATTTCAATTTCGCTGAGTCCCTCTCCGAGACAGCGCGGAAGTCGTTACTCCATTCGTGCAGGTCGGAACTTACCCGACAAGGAATTTCGCTACCTTAGGACCGTTATAGTTACGGCCGCCGTTTACTGGGGCTTCGGATCATCGCTTCACCTTGCGGCTGACGAATCCCCTTAACCTTCCAGCACCGGGCAGGAGTCAGACCCTATACGTCGGCTTGTCGCCTTCGCAGAGTCCTGTGTTTTTGGTAAACAGTCGCTACCGCCATTTCTCTGCAACCTCTCTCAGCTCCGGCTGTACGCCTTCACCTACCAGAGGCCCACCTTCTTCCGAAGTTACGGTGGAAATTTGCCTAGTTCCTTGGAGGAGAGTTCTCTCAAGCGCCTTAGGATTTTCTCCTCGCCCACCTGTGTCGGTTTGCGGTACGGACACCCTGTAAGCTCCCTACGGGACTTTTCTTGGAAGCAGAGCATCAGCGACTTACCCCTTACGGGGCGCCATCGAGTCTCGGGGATAGCTGCCGCGCCTTTATTCGTACGCGACACCCCTACGCCTTTAGACTGACACAACCACCGGTCAGCTCGCCTAGCTTTCTCCGTCCTCCCTTAGTTCAACGCTCACAAGATGGTGCAGGAATATTAACCCGCTTTCCATCACCTACGCCTTTCGGCCTCGGCTTAGGTTCCGACTAACCCTGGGAAGATTAACTTGACCCAGGAAACCTTGGGCTTACGGCGAGGGGGTTTCTCACCCCCTTTAACGCTACTCATTTCGGCATCAGCACTCCCAGCCGCTCCAGCCGCCTTTTCAGTCGACCTTCGCTGCAACTGGGACGCTCCCCTACCGCCACACGCTTTACGTGTGACCCGAAGCTTCGGCACTAGTCTTGAGCCCCGTTACATTTTCGGCGCGGCCTGTCTTGACCAGTGAGCTATTACGCTTTCTTTAAAGGATGGCTGCTTCTAAGCCAACCTCCTGGTTGTCAATGACCTGCCACATCCTTTCTAGTGTTCACTTAGACTAGATTTGGGGGCCTTAGCTGTCGGTCTGGGTTATTCCCCTCTTGCCAATGGACGTTATCACCCACTGACTGCGTCCCGGGATAACAATTGCCGGCATTCGGAGTTTGGTACGGTTTGGTAATCTGGTGAGACCCCTAGCCGTTCCAGTGCTCTACCTCCGGCATTGAATTGCCCGAGCCGATACCTAAATATCTTTCGGGGAGAACCAGCTATCACGGAGTTTGATTGGCCTTTCACCCCTACACACAGCTCATCTCAGAAATTTTCAACTTTCATGAGTTCGGTCCTCCATGCGGTGTTACCCGCACTTCAACCTGGCCATGTGTAGATCACCCCGCTTCGGGTTATAATACACGCAACTATACGCCCTATTCGGACTCGCTTTCGCTCCGGCTCCACCTAACGGCTTAGCCTCGCTACGTATATTAAGTCGCCGAATCATGATGCAAAAGGTACGCTCTCGCACTGGGTTGCCCCGTAGTGCTCGAACTGCTTGTAGACATGCGGTTTCAGGTTCTTTTGACTCCCCTTACCGGGGTTCTTTTCACCTTTCCCTCGCGGTACTTGTTCACTATCGGTCGCCAAGGAGTATTTAGCCTTACCGGATGGTCCCGGCTGATTCAGGCAGGATTGCACGTGTCCCGCCCTACTTGGGTAACCCACTCAGCTCCAACTCGCTTTCGCGTACGCGACTATCACGCTCTTTGGTGCCTCTTTCCAGAGGCTTCCGCTAGCAAGTCAAAGTCCTACCGTGGACCCGCTACCCCGACGCCACTTTCGTGGTTTCGGTTTGGGCTTCTCCCATTTCGCTCGCCACTACTTTGGGAATCACTCATTGTTTTCTCTTCCTCAGGGTACTGAGATGTTTCACTTCCCCTGGTTAGCTCCATTCCACCTATGTATTCAGTGAAAGGTAACGCCGCTATTCGCAGCGCTGGGTTTCCCCATTCGGACATCCCCGGATCAACGCTCGGTTGACAGCTCCCCGGGGCTTTTCGCAGCCACCCGCGTCCTTCATCGCCTCTTGGCACCTAGGCATCCACCGCACGCCCTTAGTAGCTTACTTGCCCTAATCTCTTGTTTCACGCCCGCCTCCCGGCGGATTGTCGAAACTCGAAACCAAGGCCCAGACTCCTGCTCTTCGCAGCAAGCCTGGAAGACTTCTTGTTACTTACGCTTGATTAAAAGCACCTGACTTTCTTCCCCTCACCTTCGCCTCACGGCGTCGGC
>NZ_SRLV01000182.1:0-2971 GCF_006518205.1 Myxococcus sp. CA005
GCCCGGAACGGGTGCTCACCTCGGGCCGGAATCGGTGCTCACCATGCCCGGAACGGGTGCTCACCATGCCCGGAACGGGTGCTCACCTCGGGCCGGAATCGGTGCTCACCATGGTCCGGTACACGCAGGTGGGAGGATGATTGGCCTCGAGGTACGCGCCCGGATTCGCCAGTTGCACTACGCGGAAGGCTGGCCGGTGGGCACCATCGCCACGCAGCTGGGGCTGCACCACGACACCGTGGAGGCGGCCCTGGAGGACGCGCCGGTAGCCAGTGCTGACAGAAGCACGGCGAAGCCCACGGTGCTGGGCCCGTACACGGACTTCATTGACGTCACCCTCAAGGCCCACCCGCGCCTGAGGGCCACGCGCCTCTTCCACATGGTGAAGGCCCGTGGCTACCTGGGCGGCTATGAGCAGGTGAAGCGCTATGTGCGACGGGTGCGCCCAGGCCCCCAGGCCGAGGCCTTCTTGCGCCGCAATACCCTGCCGGGCGAAGAGGCCCAGGTGGACTGGGGCAGCTTCGGCAAGGTGCGGGTGGGGCGGGCCACCCGGACGCTCTCCTGCTTCGTCCTGGTGCTGGGCCACTCGCGCGCCATGTACGCGCGCTTCTTCCTGGGCCAAACCATGGAGTGCTTCCTCCAGGGCCACGTCCAAGCCTTCGAAGCGCTGGGCGGCGTGCCTCGCAACCTCCTCTACGACAACCTGAAGTCCGTCGTGCTGCAGAGGGCCGGAGACGTCATTCACTTCCACCCGCGCATATTGGAAGCCGCCGGCCACTACCACTTCGTCCCCAAGCCCTGCGCCCCCTACCGCGGCAATGAGAAGGGAAAGGTGGAGCGCACCATCCGCTACCTGCGCGACTCCTTCTTCTCCGCGCGCACCTTCCACAGCCTCGACGACGTCAACCGCCAACTGCAGCGCTGGGTGGAGGAGGTGGCCCACCAGCGCCGGGTGCCCGGCGACGCCTCGGGCCGCACGGTGGCGCAGGCCCTGGAAGCCGAGCGCTCCCTGCTGCTGCCGCTGCCCGCGCACCCGCTGCCCACCGACGTGGTGCGCCCCGCCGCCTCCGGCAAGACGCCCTACGTGCGCTTCGACGGCAACGACTACTCCATTCCCGAGGGCCTGGTGCGCCGGCCCCTCACGCTGGTTGCCTCGTCCACCACGGTGCGCCTCCTCGACGGCGCCGTGGAAGCCGCCTCGCACGTGCGCAGCTGGGACAAGGGCGCCGTCGTCGAGGATGCCAGCCACCTGGCTGCCCTGGCCAGGCGCAAGGCCCACGCCCACGAGCTGCGTGGCAGGGACTTGCTGCGCGCACGCTGCCCGCACGCCGAGCAACTCCTCCAGGCGCTCACCAGCCGCGGCGACAACCTCGGCAACCACACCGTGAAGCTGCTGGCGCTGGCCGACAGGTACGGCTCCGCCGAAACCGACGCCGCCATCGCCGAGACGCTCGCTCGCGGCGCACTCGGCCCCGCCGCCGTCGCCCACGTCCTTGACCAACGCAGCCGCAAAAGGGGCGCCCCTCCGCCGCTGCCCCTCGTGCTGCCGGATGACCCGCGCGTGCGCGAGCAACGCGTCCCCCAGCACTCCCTCAACCCCTACGACGCCCTCCTCGGGCGCGACACGGAGCAAGTGCCATGAGCCCCTTGAAGGAACGCCTCAACACCCTGGGCCTGCATCACACCAGTGCCGCGCTCGATGACCTCATTGCCCTGGCCACCAAACGCAGGTGGGGCCCCACCGAGTTGCTGGAAGCCATCACCGAGGAAGAGACGAAGGACAGAGCCCGGCGCAGCGTGGAGCGGCGCCTGTCGCGCAGCAAGCTGGGCGCGCTCAGGACGATGGCCGACTTCGACTGGGGCTGGCCCAAGCGCATCGACAGGACAGCCGTCGAGGGCGCCCTGGCGCTGGACTTCATGGCCCGCCCCGCCAACGTCGTCCTCGTCGCGCCCCAAGGACTGGGCAAGACGATGATTGCTCAGAATATCGCCTACAACGCCGTGCAGGCTGGGCACCCCGTCCTCTTCACCACCGCCTCCCAGTTGCTGCTCGACTTGGGAAGCCAGGACTCCGCTCGCGCTCTCGACAGGCGCCTGAAGCACTACTGCACTCAGGCGGGGTTGCTCGTCATCGACGAGATTGGCTACCTCTCCTACGACGCCAGGAACGCCGACCTCCTCTTCCAGGTGGTGTCGCGCAGGTATGAGAAGAAGCCGATTGTCCTGACGACCAACCTCCCATTCTCCGAGTGGACCACCATCTTCCCCAACGCCGCGTGCGCCATCGCCCTCATTGACCGCGTCATCCACCACGCGAGCATCATCAGCATCGAGGGCGACAGCTACCGCAGGCGTATGGCCGAGGAATCACGCGCGGAGCGCAAGGCAAGGAAGAGCTGAGCGTCCCCGCGACTCACCGATGCCCACCAGCCTCGCTCTGCGCCCCGCAATCGGAGCGCAGCGCGGGGCCGTCTTGCGTTGCCTCGACTCGATACCTGCGCTCGCCGATGACCCGATTTCCGCGCTCCGCGATGACCGCGGCGATGACCAGAATCCCGCGCTCTTTGATGACCGCCAACAATCGGGCCACCGTTGTCCGAATGCAGCACAAGCCCCTCGGAGCAGCCAGCTTCCTGCCAGCAGCGGCGGATGAGGGCCGCGGCCTGCTCGGACGACTCTTCCTCGTGCACCTCGAAGCCCATGATGCGGCGGCTGAAGACGTCCACCACCAAGTACAGGTAGAGGAAAGCCCCCTTCACCGGGCCCTTCAGGTAGGTGATGTCCCAACTCCACACCTGATTCGGCCCGGTAGCGAGATGCTCGGCCCGGGGCGTGGGCGCCTAGCACTACTGCGTCAGGGGTAGGCAGAAGGGAGAGTGGGCGACGGAGGGCTGGGCGGGCAGGCCCTCATTGCATTGGCCGCCATCCGCCCCACTCATGAAGCAGGTATGGACTCCTTCATGAACGCCGC
>NZ_SRLV01000183.1:0-2917 GCF_006518205.1 Myxococcus sp. CA005
ACGAAGGGCCGCAAGCAGGCCAAGGGATGAACCACCCAGCGTCGCTGACGCTCCGACCGCTCGCCATCAGCCGGAATCGCTGCTCGGCTTGAGCCGGAACGAGTGCTCACCATGACCGGAATACGCAGCCGTAGTAGCGGCGGGCAATCACGCGCTCGCTACGAAGCCGGACCAGGAGCGCTTCAGCCTCCAGCTGAGGCAGAGCCGCTTCGGGTTGTGGATCAACCAGGACGGCGCCGTGCGCGGCCAGGTGGAGCTGGGCTTCGTGGACTTCGCCAAGGCCACGCCCACCGTGCAGGCCCTGCCGCGACTGCGCATCGCGCGGACGGAAAAGCCGCGTGGGCGTGAGCGCGCTGGCCACCCGGCTCACCTTCGCGAGGACTGAGGGCTCCGAGGGCGGTGAGGCGCTCGCCGCCCATGCCGACCTCTTCGCCGAGCGGGCGCAATCCCCAAGCGCCGCGCTCCGGGTGAAGCAGGCGTTGTGCCGAGCCTGGCGCAGCCACGCCCCACAACTCTCTGCCGCCCTCCTCAAGCAAGGCGGCCAGGGACGTCAGCGCGCCCGCGTTCTGGCGGAGGGCTTCTTCGCGGTGCTCTTCTTCCTAGCCGAAGCGACCTTCGCCTTCGCGACTGCCGGCTTCCCTTCGCCGCGCGGTGCCTTCGCCTTTGCGGCCGCCTCCATCGCTTTTCGGGCTTCGGTCTTCTCGCCTTTCCGCAACGCGAGCGCCGCGGAGATCCAATCCGGTGCGTAGCTCGAAGTGCATCCCTTCGGAATCGGTCGCGGGTCCCAGCGACCGAGGCGCTCGCCGATGGCGATGGCCTCCGAGGTGTACGCGGGCAGGTGGAGGCCGATCCAGACCAGGCAGAAGTTGATGCCCTCCTTCACCCGGTATGGTGCATCCGGAAGCTCACGCTCGATGCGCTCGAGCGTCGCGCCTACGTCGAGTTCCTTCTCAAGGCCTCTCGCAATGCGCCCAGCAAGAAGCTTCCATCCGGCGCGGCGAGGGAGCTCCTTGCTGCCGTCCATCCACTTCTCCTGAAGCTTCGGGGCGACGGGCGCATGTACAAGCACGCGACCGACGAGTTCGTCGACCAGAGTCGGGTTCGAGAGTGGCTCGAGGAGCCCGCGTGCCTCCTTCTCAGTGAGCGCCGCGGGGTCGAGGAGCATGCACGCGAGGATGCGCGCATCGTGATTGCCGGTCCCCCACAGCTCCAGTCCGAGCCCGTGGTTCGTCCCCAACGTCGCTGCCAGGCCACGGATTTTTCCGAGCAGCACACCGAAGACATTGTCGACCACCCCGTCGCGCACGTAGCGCTGGCGCACCTTCTCGTCACCATGGCCCTCGAGCAGCTTCATCACCTGGGACAGCGACATTGTTTTCGGCATGGGCAACACCTCGACGGGCGGTGGCTTGAGAGCGGCCGGAAGGGTGGCACCACAGGCGCCCTCGGTCGAGAACCACTTCCGCTCGCTGCCACCGCGCAGCTTCGGAAGCGAGGGTGCGGCCATCCGGATGTGGCACCGTAGCCACGGGAACCGAAACGATGCCACCAGGCGCGCGTACCCAGCGCGTGTAGAGGCCCACCGCCGGGAAATCATCCTGGCGAGCGAGCCCCCCCGCCGCTGTCGCCACTCAAGGCGGAAGCGAAGGACGGACAGGCGCCCTGGCGAGGTTCGGGGTCGCCAATCGCCACCCATGCGATTGGTCTTTCTCCTTCCTGGAACTGTTCTCCGCCCTCAGGCACTCGATCCTCGTATAGGAGTACGAGATATCGAGCAGATGCCCGCCACCATCGAACTGTTGGAGGTGGCCCCCACCACCTGGAGTTCTACGAGCCGCAGGAGTACGAGCGGCTGGTAAAGGCGGCGGCGAGGCGGGGCTGCGGAACCGGGGAAACTTCACCGTGAGCGTGGAGGACAGCCGCAAAGATGAGGGCGACGCGGAGCCCCGCAAGGTCAAGCAGGCGTTCAGCCATGAAGAATCCGTTCCCTCCTGCAGGGAATTCCAGGTCCTGCCCTCCGAAATGCTGTGAGACAACGGCAAGGAATGCGCCTGAACCATGGATGAACTACTTGCACTGCTCGGGCGCTACGCTCCCGGCTCCAGCGGTCAAATCGAAGGCTACCCAGACTTTATCGTGGATGAATTGGAGGACGTCTTCGGTCGTCCGCTCCCAGCCGTCTACCGTCTCTTCGCCGAGGTCTTCGGTTCGCGTGGAGGGCCGCTCCTGGCCCATGTGCGCTCCTTCGACCCCATCCTCGATGTCGCCGAACTCTATCGGGTCGCGCCCAAGGGAGAGCTGCCCCCCAGGCGTTTTCTCTTCATCTTCGGAGACCCCGACCCGCTGGCCCCCCATCATTACTGGCTCGATCTGGAGTCCCCTTCCGAAGAAGGAGACTGTCAGGTCGCGCGCATGCCCTTTGGTGCGGACGCATGGAAGACAAAGCTGCACCGGGAGGCCATCAGCTTCCGGGAGCTGCTCTTCCTCTGCGCCATGGAGCACGTCCACCTGCCCACCCTCCCTCATCAAGCCAGCTATATGCGTAGGGAGGGGCACTCGACTCCCAGCGCCGAGGACCTCGCGCGTCTCATCGAGAAGATGGGCTTCACCCGGCTCCCCTATCCCCGCTACAGCCTACTCTTCGAGCGGGAGGGGGCCGCAGCACGACTGTACCGCCCTCCTGATAGCCCCCACTTCAACCTTCGCGTGGGCATGCAGTGTCCCAAGGAGCTGGAGCGATTCCAGATGCTCCTTGAAGACAACACGGACCTGCGGAAGTCCCCATTCTAACACTACTGCGTCAGGGGTAGGCAGAAGGGAGAGTGGGCGACGGAGGGCTGGGCGGGCAGGCCCTCATTGCATTGGCCGCCATCCGCCCCACTCATGAAGCAGGTATGGACTCCTTCATGAACGCCGC
>NZ_SRLV01000184.1:0-2851 GCF_006518205.1 Myxococcus sp. CA005
TCCATGAACGCCATGTGCCTGGGCGAATGGGTGGAGCTCCTTCGGGAGAAGGCGGGCGGGGTGCCGGGCCTGGGGGGCGTGGGAGAAGGCCTGGCGGGCCTGGTCCTGGAACCGGCCAGCCTCCAGCCCTACCTGCACTTCCGGCGAGGGCGCTACACGCGCAACCTCATCTACCGGGATGCCAGGTTGGAGGTGCTGCTGAACTGCTGGGACGCGGGCACCTTCTCCCCCATCCACGACCATGACGGGCAGGAGTGCTGGTTCAGCGTCCAGTCCGGGGCCTTCGTGCTGGAGAACTACACGCTGGAAGCCGGGGGCCTGGGGCCTGGGCCGGCACGGCTGGGGCCTCCCGTCATGGTGGGCCCCATGGGCGCGGGCTTCGTCGACTTCCGCTGCCCGGAGGCCCCCATCCATCGCGTCACCGCGACGGGAGGCCCCGCCGTCTCACTGCACGTCTACGCGGGGCCGGTGGACCGGTGCCTCGTCTTCGACACGCGACGGCAGCGCTGTGTCTCCAGGGAGCTGCGCTACCACTCCGTGTTCGGCCGCCCGCTGGCCCAGTTGCCGGAAGCGCCGACGCCCTCGGCCCCACTTTGAGCCGCCCGGGGTCCTGACGCCGCGAGCAGCGCGGCGTGGCACCGAAGCGTCCCGGTGCCACGCGACCGCGTCCTGGGAGGACGCGCTACCAGCTCGCTTCGGGCATGGGGGCGTAGAGCTCGCCGCGCGTGCCCTCGAAGAGGCCCATGCGCGCGCCCACGGCGTACACCTGGCGCACGCCGGCCACCAGGGTGGTCCAGGGGGACAGGACACTGATGGAGGTGGCGTCGTCCTCGCTGTTGTCACCCGTCTGGCCCAGCAGTTCGGAGAGGAGCGCGGACGCGGGCTTCTTGCGCGGGTACACCTCCACGTTGACGCGGGCGTCGGCCGGCAGCTTCGCGGCCTCCTTCGCCAGCTCGAGCGCCTTCGGGTAGCCGCCCAGTGCATCCACCAGCCCATGCGCCAGGGCGTCCTCGCCCGTCCACACGCGGCCCTTGGCCAGCGACTGCAGCTTCTCCAGCGGGAGCTTCCGGCTGGCCGCCGCGCGCGTCGTGAAGTCCGCGTAGATGCGGTCCAGCGACGCGTCCATGCGGGCCTGCTGCTCCGGCGTGTAGTCCGCGTCCGAGCCGAACATCTCCGCGTTCTTCCCCGCGGCCACGCTGTCGAAATTCACCCCCAGCTTCTCCCAGAAGCCCGCCGTGACGAACTTGCCCGCGTACACGCCGATGCTGCCGGTGAGCGTGCCCGGATGCGCGACGATGCGGTCCGCCTCCATGGCGACGAAGTAGCCACCGCTGGCGGCGTAGCTGCCCATGGTGACGATGACGGGCTTGCCCGCCTCCTTCGCGCGCTGCACCTCGCGGCGGACGGTGTCACTGGCCACGTAGCTGCCGCCCGGGCTGTCCACGCGGAAGACAATGGCCTTCACGCGCGAGTCCTCGGTGGCCTTGCGCAGCGCCGCGGCGACGCTCTCCGCGCCCATGGACTGTCCGCCCGACAGCGGGTTGGACTGGTTCTTCCCGCGCATCACCTCGCCCACGCCGTACACCAGGGCAATGGTGTTGCCGGACACGTTTGGCTTGCCAGCGCGCTCCAGGTACTTCTTCACATAGAGAAAGCGCGCGCCCTCGCCGGCCTGCTCCTTCAGCCCGCCGAGCACCTCGTCCCGGTAGCGCAGGCCCGTCACCAGCTTCGCCTCCATCGCCTCCTGGGCCATCAGCGGCGCCTTGTCGATGAGGCCGCGCACGACGTCCTCCGTCAGCCCGCGGTCCTCGGCGATGCCGCGCACAATCTGGCCGAAGAGGCTGTTCGTGAAGCCCTCGGTGGCCTCGCGGTGCGGCGCGGTGAAGTCCTGCTCCGTGTAGGAGTTGATGGCGTTCTTGTACTCGTAGCGGGCGAAGTAGCGCGGCGTCACGCCCAGCCTGGTGAAGGCCTCGCGCGCGAAGGGCAGCTCGAAGGCGAGCCCGTTGATGTTCACGTCGCCCGACGGCTGGATGTAGATTTCGTCGAAGGCGGACGCCAGGTAGTAGCCCAGCGTGCTGTTGCCCAGCTCGCCGAAGGAGTCGGAGTACGCCACCGCCTTCTTGCCCTTGGCGCGGAAGGCCTTCACCGCGTCGCGCAGCTCCTGCGTGGCGGCCGGCGTCCCCGGATGGCCGATGCGCACCAGCAGGGACTTCACGCGCGCGTCGTCTCCGGCCTTCTCCAGCGCCTCCACCACGTCACGCACCGTGGTGGGTTCCTCGCCAAAGGCCCCCATCAGCGACTCCCCTCCCCCGTGCTCCGACAGCGGGTCTTCCAGGTCCAGCTCGAGCACGAGGTTGGAGGGCACCCCGGGCTTGCTCGCGGACGCGAGCAGCATCAGGCCCACGAGGCCCACCACGAAGAGGACAGACAGCGCGCCCACGAAGGCCAGCGCGCCGATGAAGAATCGTTTCATCCGAAGGGACTCCTGATGCCCGGGAGAGACAGGGTACGGCCCTGGCAAGGCGTGCTTACTACTAACGCGCGCGGGCGACGATGCTTGCGCGTCCCCGTGCTTTCCCCGCGTGACGGTACGCCCGCGGCCGGGCCGGGGATGGCCACCACAGGCCCTCGTCGAGCGGCGGAGGAGGCACGGCGGGCCGTGGCTGTCACGTCGGCGACGCCGGGTTGCTCGGAGTGCCACCGTCCGGGATGGCCTGGGGGACATCTCGGGTTAGAAGCCGGTGCACTCCCAGACGACCCGCGAGGACCGCATGAAGCGTCGTACCCCGCTCTCCCTGATGGCGGCCCTGATGATGGTGGCCGGCACTCCAGTGTGGGCCCAGACTCCCGC
>NZ_SRLV01000185.1:0-2827 GCF_006518205.1 Myxococcus sp. CA005
AAGAGACAGCCCCCCCCCGCCGCAGTCACGTCCCGCGAAGCGCAAGGCACCGATGCTCCTGGCGCTAGGCTCGCTGTTCCTCTGCTGCCTCGGCTCCAGTGTCTTCGGCCTGTGGGCAGGCAAGGCGCATGAGTTTCCCGGCGAGGTGACGGGCACGGCCTGGAAGCGCACCGTGATTCAAGAGCGCTTCACCCGGGTGACGAAGCGGGGCTGGCGCAACGAGTTGCGCTCCGTCACGGCCCGCATGCCCGTCAACGGCACCGGCGAGGTGGCGGGCGTGGCCGACATCCGCGCCTGCGTGTCCGTCCAGCGAGGCACCCGCCGCGTCCCCGACGGCACGGAGCGGGTGTGCCGGACGAAGTCGCGCAAGGTGGCCTGCGGCACGGAGGAGAAGTGCCGCCGCAAGGACATGGGCAACGGCTTCATGGAGGAGGTGTGCGAGGACGTGACGAAGTACTGCCGCGAGTCCTATGAGGACTGCCAGAACGAGACGCGCTACCGCCGGGAGCCCGTGTATGCGGACCAGTGCACCTACGACACCCATGAGTGGAAGCCGCTGACGCGCAGGGAGGCGTCCGGCACCGACGATGCGCCGCGCTGGCCCGAGCTGGCCGTGGGCGCCGCGGACCGGCTGCGCCGCGAGGAGACGTACACGGTGCGGCTGCGCTACGAGGATGACGGCGCCCATGAGCACGTGCTGGAGCCGGAGGACGAACGGACGTTCCTCGTCTGGAAGAAGGGCCAGGGCGCGCGCCTCACCGTGACGAACCTGGGCACGGTGGAGAAGGTCGTGCCCCGATGAGTGCCCCCCACTCCAAGCCCGTGGAGTGCACGCGCTGCGGCGCCTGCTGCGTGGCGCCGGACATCGCCGCGCTGGACAAGCCGCTGGGCCTGCGCTGCCCACATTTGCAAGAGGACAACCTCTGCGGAGTCTACGAGGAGCGGCCCGCCATCTGCCGCGACTACCAGGCGGATGAAGTCTGCACCCTCATCGAGGCCCCCACGCTGGAGGAGCGCGTGGAGAAGTACCTGAGCCTCTTCGGGCTCCAGGCGGAGGCCCGCGCCTTGCGCGAGCAGGGCTGTGCGTCCATGCGCATGGCCCGCCGCCTGGACACCCTGCGCCGCCCTGACGGCGCCAAGGACTAGGCGCCTGGCGGCAAGAGCGCTTGTCGTCCCCGCGTACGGGCGTTATCCCCCGGCCGTGCGATTCCAGCCCACCCATCCCTTCGTGCCCGCGCCCGGCCTGGCCAACGAGCATGCGCAGACCATCTACGCCTCGCTCGTGCGCCCCACCCGCACGCCCGCGCTGCGACGCGAGCGCATGGAGTTGCCAGACGGCGACTTCGTCGACCTGGACACCTTCGACGGCGCGGCGGGCGCGCCGCATGTCGTGGCGCTGCACGGCCTGGAGGGTTCGTCCCGCGCGGGCTACGTCACCGCCATCCTGCGCGGTGCGCGGACGCGCGGCTGGGGCGCCACCGCGCTCAACTTCCGCTCATGCAGCGGCGAGCCCAACCGGCTGGCGCGCTCGTACCACTCGGGCGACATCGACGACGCGCTCCGGGTGCTGAACGAGACGCGCGCCCGCGTCACCGGCCCGCTATTCGCAGTGGGCTTCTCCCTGGGCGCCAACGTGCTGTGCCGGCTGCTGGAGACGCTGGGCGACGACGCGCCCGTGGAGGCCGCCGCGTCCGTCAGCGCGCCGTATGATTTGAGCGCCTGCTGTCGCAAGCTCGACGCGGGAGGCCCCTTCCACCGGCTGTACCGCGAGCGCTTCCTGCGGACGCTGAAGCAGAAGGCCCGCGAAAAGCTGCGCCACTTTCCGGAGGCCTTCGACGGCCAGGCCATGGAGGCGGCGCGCACCATCCGCGCCTTCGACGACGCGGTCACCTCCGAGCTGCACGGCTTCCGCGACGCCGCCCACTATTACGCGGAGTCCTCCGCCGGCCCCCGGCTGCACGCCATCCGCCGGCCCACGCTGCTGCTGAGCGCCGCGGACGACCCGATGCTGGAGACGCCCGTCATCCCGCCCGCCGCCGCCGCGAATCCCCACCTGAGCGTCGTGGTGACGGAGCACGGTGGACACGTCGGCTTCGTCGGCGGCCAGGTACACCGGCCCCACTTCTGGGCGGAGGCGCAGGCGCTGGCCTTCTTCGACGCGGTGTTGTCCCAGCCGCGCGTGGACTGAGGCAGCGGCCTCGGCTCAACCAAAGGACAACAGGATGCCGAGCTTCGCGGTGGGCTCGATGTTGCTCAGGCTCCAGCCGTGGAAGTTCGCGGGCTCCAGCGCGTCGCGGAACTGCTCGTCCACGCCGACGATGCCCGGGCTGTAGAGCCGCATGATGCTGAAGCCGCCGCGCACGAAGAAGGTCAGCCGCTTCGGGGCCTGCCATTCGAAGCCCAGCAGGGCGCTCGCGTAGGAGTAGCCCACGCGCTCCAACGAATGGATGGGCATCTGCGTGCGGTCCACGATGCGCCGCTCCAGGCCTTCACCATTCGCGGGCCGCGCATGGCCGGCCTCCAGCGTCAGCGCGGGCGTCAGGCGCCCCTTCAAGGGCAGCAACGTGAGCCCCACGCGCGCTCCGGGGCGGACACCATTGTGCGTGCCGCCCACGTGGAGCCGGAGCATTCGCGTGGGCCGGAAGGAGAGTGACAGGCCCGCGCCCTCGGGTGCGCTGGCGTCCAGCATCAATCCGAAGGGAGCCAGCCGCTCCGGGTCCTGGGTCCGCCGCTGGAGCCCCGAAGCTGGCGCTGCCTGTGCCGTCAGCAGCACCCCTACCGCCGCCAGCGCGGATACCACCCCCATGCCCTGCCTCCCGTGACACAT
>NZ_SRLV01000186.1:0-2815 GCF_006518205.1 Myxococcus sp. CA005
TGCGTATTCCGGTCATGGTGAGCACTCGTTCCGGCTCAAGCCGAGCAGCGATTCCGGCTGATGGCGAGCGGTCGGAGCGTCAGCGACGCTGGGTGGTTCATCCCTTGGCCTGCTTGCGGCCCTTCGTCAAATTTGTCTCCACGTACCGGATGGACTCTCCGCCCAGCTTGATGCGATGGGCGTTGTGGACCAGACGGTCGAGGATGGCGTCGGCGAGCGTCGCGTCGCCGATGACGGCGTGCCAGTCTTTCGGCTCAAGCTGGGATGTCACCACGGTGCTCGCGAGCTGGTAGCGGTCCTCCAGGACTTCGAGCAACTCCTTGCGCTCCGGAGCGCCGAGCGGCTCAAGGCCGAAGTCATCGAGGATGAGCACCTGGGCCTTGGCCAGTCGCTTGAGCACGTGCGCGTAGGTTCCATCGGCGCGCGCCTGGGCGAGCTCATCGAAGAGACGTGAGGCCCGGCGGTACACCACCGAGTAGCCATCCCGACACGCCTTCTGGCCCAGGGCGCATGCGAGGAAGGATTTGCCGACGCCCGTGGGCCCGGTGAGGAGGACATTCTGCTTGTCCGCCGCCCACTTCGAGGTGGACAGCTCCATCACCTGAGTCTTTGCGAGCCCGCGCGCGTGCCCGTAGTCGATGTCTTCCAAGGCCGCGGCCTGGCGCAGGCGCGCGGCGCTCAGCCGAGAGGAGAGTTTCTTGTTCTCTCGGTGCATCCACTCCGCGTCGGCCAGCAGGCCCACCAGGTCGGCTGGGCCAACATCTCGCTCCCCTGGCCTCGCCAACCAGTCGCGCAGGTACGAGGCCATCCCGTGCAGCTTCATCCCGTTGAGTTTCTCCAGCGTCTGTTCCACCAGCATTGGCTTCGTTCCTCATGTCGGTCATGGGGGCTTGCCCGCGCGCGCCAGCTTCTCAGGGCGCGCGCGGGCCCCTTCCGGGTGCGGGTGACCGAGGACTCGCACCAGACGGGAAGTGTCCGCGCACCCAAGGGGCTCCACCGCGGCAGGTGGCGGCGGTGCACCTCGCGGAGCGCGAGAGGTACGTCAGTGGTAGTAGTGGGGGCCGCGCACATTCTCATGGGCGGGCAGGGGCGGCTTCTCCTCGCGCTCCTCCCGCGCGTCCTCCAGGTGGTGCTGGAGGATGGCGGCCACGGACTTGTAGCTGTAGGCCCGGTGACGCACTGCCCTGGCGCACGCCTTCTCCAGCCGCGCCTCTCCGTACTTGTCCTTCAATCGCATGACACCCAAGGCCCCGCGGAAGCCCTGCTCCGGATGGGGTTTTCGCTCCATGAGGCCTTGCACCAACGCGGCCGTGGAAGGGCCCGTCTTCTCCGCCCATGTCAGCAGCCGCGTGGGCGTCCACTCCGCGTGGGCCCGGTGGCTGGCGGGCATGTGCTCCTTCAGCGTGGTGTAGCCCTTGGCGTGCTTGCGCACGTGGCTGGCGACCCGACGGCCCCCGAGGAACACCTCGACGCTCCCCTCCGTGTAGCGGGCCTCCACCTGCTTGTGCGCCAGCGAGTACGGCACGCTGTAGAGGTGCCCCTCCACCTCGACGTGGTAGTCAGGGTGGACGCGCGCCTTCTTCCAGAAGGCCAGCTCGTAGGCGTGTACCGGCAGGGCCTTCAGCACAGGCTTCTCGAGCTCCTCGTACAGCTGGCGACGCGAGCGCCCCACATGCCGCATCGGGCGGCCATTCAGCTTCTCGAGCAACGGCCGTACGGCCTCACGTACCTCGTGCAGGCCACCGAAGCGGTGGTTGCGCAGGACGGCCAGAATCCACCGCTGAGCCACCAGCACCGCGGCCTCCACCTTCGCCTTGTCGCGCGGGCGGCGAGGACGCGCCGGCAGAATGGCGAAGCCGTAGTGCCGGGCCAGGTCGGCGTACGTGGGATTCTCCTCCGGCTCGTAGCGGTGCACGTGGGTGACGCCGGACTTCAAGTTGTCCGGCACCACCAACGCCGGAGTACCGCCAAAGAAGGCCATGGCGCGCACGTGGCAGCCCACCCAGGTGGCCAAATCCTCGGAGTAAACGGGCTCGACGTACGTGTAACTGCTGGCCCCCAGCGTGGCGACGAAGAGCTTCGCTACCCGCACTTCTCCGGTGTCGCGCTCCACCACCTCGACTCCATCCCCGCTGAAGTCCACGAAGAGCTTCTCGCCCGCGCGGTGCTCCTGTCTCATGGTGACACCGAGGACGGACTGCCAGCGCCCATACCGCTCGCAAAACTGGCTGTACTGGTACCCACCCGGGTTGGCCGCCAGGTACTCCTCCCACAACAGCAGCTTGGTAACCCCCTTTCGCTTGAGCTCTCGATGCACCTGCGCCCAGTCCGGCTCCGGCCGGTGCGCAACCCCCTTGCCCTCGGCAGGGAAGAGAAGCGCGGTGAGCGCCGCGTCGTCGTCCAGCTCCGGCGGCAGCGGCCAGTCTCCCACCCCTGCTACCCGCGCTCGCCCCAGGTACTCGCACACCGTCCCATTCCCTATGCCCAGACTCGTGGCGATGTTCCTCGTCGACAGCTTCGACGCGAACCGCAACCGCAACACCTCTCTCAACTTGCGCACCGCCAGCCTCTCTTGGGCCATCTCCACCTCCTCGAAGGAGGTGGAGGCGAGACCCTGCTGCCCAGTGCCGTCAACGCTCCGTACCGTTCCCGACTGTGCTCACCATGTCCGGAACGGGTGCTCACCATGCCCGGAACGGGTGCTCACCTCGGGCCGGAATCGGTGCTCACCATGCCCGGAACGGGTGCTCACCATGCCCGGAACGGGTGCTCACCTCGGGCCGGAATCGGTGCTCACCATGGTCCGGTACACGCA
>NZ_SRLV01000187.1:0-2717 GCF_006518205.1 Myxococcus sp. CA005
GAGTGGAACCACCGTGGAAGCCTCGTCCCCCCAGGCCTGCCCCCGCTGCCAGTCGCCTCGCGCCGCCGGGCCGGAGTGCCCCCGCTGCGGCATCATCTACGCCAAGGCGGAGGCCCGGGCGGCGCGGCAGCGCGAGGAAGCCCCCTCAGTGGCGCCCGGGGAACCACCGCCGCTCGTCGACCCCGCATGGCTGGCGACGCCCGACCTGCGCCCGGACGTGCTGCCACCGGAGACACCCGCCTGGGACGGCGACGCCGAGGAGGCCGCGTTCGAGCACCGCCTGCGCACCTGGGCCATCCCCGTGGCACTCCTGGTGTCCTACGTGGCGCTGAACGGCAACTTCAGCGCCTTCGCGGCCCGGCTCATCACCATGCCGTTCCATGAGCTGGGCCACGCCATGACGGCCTGGTTCTGCGGCCGGTCCGCGTTCCCCACGCTGTGGAAGACGGCCATCTTCGGCCGCTCCTATGTCCTCGCGCTGATGCTCGCCGCGGTGCTGGGCGCGTGGGCGTGGTGGGGGTGGAGGCGCCGTCAGTGGCTGTGGGTGGCCTGCGGCGCGAGCCTGCTGGCGCTCCAAGCCGTGGGCACGCTGCTGCTGTCGCCGCAGACAGTGGACATGCTCATCACCTTCAACGGCGATGGCGGGATGATGGTGCTGGGCACGGTGATGATGCTGACCATCTATGCCCCGGCGGGCAGCTACCTCCACAAGCAGGCCCTGCGCTGGGGCTTCCTGGGGCTCGGTGCGCTGTCGCTCATGGACGGCCTCCTCACGTGGTGGAAGTCGAAGAAGGACTTCAACGCCATCCCCTTCGGCAGAATGGAAGGCGTGGGCCTGAGCGACGCCAGCAAGCTGGTGGGGATGCCCCACAACTGGGGCGAGCACCAGCTCATCGGCAGGTACCTGACGGTGGCCACCGTGTGCTTCGCGGTGGTCGCCGGGGTGTACGTGGTGCAGTTCGTGCGAGGCCGGGCCCGGCTCGCCGCGCGCTGAGTCCCCGCGCGGCGGACGCGTCACGCCGCGTCGCCGAAAGGCCACACGAAGCCAGGGTGGCGCACCACCTCCGGTGTCCTCGCGCCCTTCCAGCGCAGCGACTCTCCCGGCCGCAGCACCAGGGGACTGGGAACGTCCTTCATCGTCCGCCGGACCTCGGCGAGCCGCTCCGGATAGGGGTCCGCGTCCGGGTTCTCATCCAGGTGACTGGCGCCGCTCACGGGCTCGCCGGGGTAGCCCGCGTAGCGAGGCCCCATGCCCTCGCGCCAGTACCAGGGCGCCCCGCCATCCGCGCAGGGCACCACGTAGCGCGCGCCCAGCAAGGCGCCATAGCGCAGCGCCTCCTCGGGCCCGGCCATGAGCCGCTGCGGCGCCTTCAGCATGGCGCGGGGGACGTTGACCAGGAACGCCTCCAGCGTGGTGAAGCCAAAGAAGATGGGCGCCAGCCGAAAGCCGCGGACGCCGCAGAAGAGCACGTCCACTGGAGCCTCGCGACGCACGCGCCGGCACACCGCCGCCATGTCTCCGCGCACGTCGTGCCCCGAGTCCGCGAAGAACGCCGCGGAGAAGCCGGGCGCCCGCACAAGCCACGCGTTGCCCTCATTGAAGAGGTCCGGGTACGGGCCTTCTCCATCCGTGGGCTGCTCGCCGTAGAACGGCAGCGCGCGCACGGTGACGTCGCCCACCTGCCGGGACTCGCCCCAGCACAAGGGCTCCACGCGCGTGAAGCCCAGCTGCGCCAGTCGCAGAGCACAGTCCGTGGAGAAGAGACTCTCACGCGCCACCGCCGGCACGAAGATGCGCGTGTCGCGAGGCAATTGCAGCAACGAGCCCAGGTGGAAGTGGTCCCCATGTGAATGGGTGATGACCACCGCGTCCACGCGTCCCACGTCGCGGGGCTGCATCGGCGGATAGCCCGGCGCGTCCACCGCACCCTCGGGCCGGAAGTACGGGTCCACCAGCACGCGTCCCTCGCGGCCCGCGACCAGCACCGTGTTGTGCCCCACGAAGAGCGCACCGGGCGAAGGCACCTCCACGGGCGCCTCATGGCGCACGAGCCAGCCCGCCTGCCCCAGGTCCGCCACCAACTCCGCCAGCACGGGCAGCGCCGCGAAGGCCCGAAGCTCCGCGCGCGTGGCGCCGCGCGCGAGCGCCGCGAAGAAGTCCGCCACGGCGGGCCACTCGGACGCACGCACGGGTACATCCAGGCCCAGTTCCTCCTGGCGAAGGTGCAGCACGCGCGGCCGGTGTCGCGTGGCCACCGGGAACAGCACGTCGGGACGCAACACGCGTCGGCCCATGCGCCGCTGCTTGCCCATGCACAGCGCGGCATAGCGCGGGGTGTCTTCCAGCCAACGCAAGAGCGCCTCCGCATCGTGCAGCGCTCCCTCACGCCCCAGCGTGGCGACGTGCCGCTTCAGTGGGAAAAAGGCCCGGCGGACAGGACGCGCGGTGGGGCCCTGAATGCTACAGCCCAGGTCCGCGTGGTGGTCGTCCTCCGTCCGGGCTGAGGCAAGCACAGCCAGACTGACGCCCCGGTTCAGGGTGAATTGCATGACGGCGGATGTTGCCACGCGTCACGCGCGGTGCGGTGTTTCTCCAACGTTCGGGCGAGCGGGCGGCCCGTCCCCCTCACCCGACCGCCCAGGTTGTGACAGGAGCGTGGAAGGCCGGTACCCTTGCCTTCGAATGTCATTGTCAGCCCCCTCGCTCCCCCCGGAGC
>NZ_SRLV01000188.1:0-2618 GCF_006518205.1 Myxococcus sp. CA005
GCAGGAGGAGGCACGGCCATGGCGAGCAGCGCGGCGGGCAGCGGCTCCGGCTCCGGCTGGGGCCAGAACTCCACGGCGCCCAGCGCCACGGCGAGCACGCCCGCACCGGTCAGAATCAAACGGTAACGAATCCGCATGGCCCCCCTCCCCGCCCCGGCGCTCAGAAGCGCACCCGCCAATCGCCATCCTGGCGCTCCACCCGTAGCAACCACGGTGCCGGACGTTCGCGCCCACCATGGGCCACCCGGGCCCGCACGAGGACAGCCTCGGCGTCACGCCCGTCCACCGTCGATTCGACAATCCCCACCAGCGTGAGGCCATGCCCCCGCAGCTCCCGCACCGTCTCCACACACGGTCGCGCGCTTCCTCCCGTGACCAGCAGCGGTGCCAGGACCTCGCAGTCACCCTCGGGCAGCGCCGAGAAGAAGTGGCGCACCACCGCCTCCGCGGCCCGCGTCTTCGACGCGTCGGAGGAACATCCGAGCGCGGCCAGCATCAGCCACCCCATCCACCTCACTGGCGCGGGGTGTCGTGACATGACTCAGTAGCAGTTGGGGGCGAACAGCTCGTCATCCACGGCGGCGGTGAATTGGTCATTGCACCAGCCGCTCACCAGGATGTGGCCATTGCGCACGCAACTGTCGTGGTTGGTGGCATCCACCGTGTACTGGGTGTCGCCGCCGCACGTGCTGCCGCAGCGCCCGAAGCAGTTACCCACCACCTTCGGCCGGTGCCAGTGGTTGGGCGAACCGCAGTGCCAGGTATCGCCGGCCAGAAAGAACTCGTCCCCGTTGCAGGAGTAGTGGTCACCGAGCTGGGCCAACTGCTGGTTGCCGGGCCAGTCGAAGCCGCCCCGGTCACAGTCGTGCGTCGCGTGGGCGTACCAGTTGTAGCGCCCCTCACAACTGCCCGAGTTGCGCCCGTTGCACTGCGCATAGCTGCACAACATCGTGTAGCCACGCCCCTTCTCGCCCATCACCGCGCGCCGCAGCCCCACGGTGTCCGGATACTGGGACCACACGCTCACCGCGCGGCGCAGGTACATCGCCGCGGGGGCCGCCGCGTCTCCGCTGGGAAGCGCCTCATTGAGCTCGCGATAGAGGGCGGTGAGCAGCGCGCGGTCCGCGACGCCCATCTGCGCATCCCTGGCATTCGCCTCCGCGAAACCATCCAACGTGGAGACGCCGCGGGCCGGCTCCATCAACCCGGTGAGCGTCAACCCGCGCAGCCGGACCTCCAGCCGGTACACCCCTGGCTCCACCTCGCGAGAGGAGAACGTCACCGTCTCGTCCTCATGAACGAAGGTGCCCCGGGCGTCTCCTGGCGTGGCGGAGAGCGACAGCCCCGCTTGCCGTGAGCGGAGCTCGTCGCCCGTCTTCGCGGCGCCGCCACACGCACACGCCGCCAGCACCACGCTCCACCACAGCTTCGTGCGCATTCTCGGATTCCTCCGGCCACGCGCAGGCCCGAGTCCTCCGTCCCGCTCACGTCAGGGGAGCACGGCCCAGCGACGGAGAATGCTCGCACCGGACGAATTCGTGAATAGAGCCCGGCGGTCTCAGACGTCTGTCCGCGCGAAGACAGGCAGCGGGCCGGCGGCGCGCGTCAGGCCGAAGTCTCCTTCGGGCAGGGACTCATGGCCGCCAATCACCAGCAGCCCGCCAGGGACCAGCCGCGCCACCAGCCGTGACAGGACCTCGCGTTGAAGCGGAGGCGCGAAGTAGGTGAAGGCGACGTTGCGGCACAGCACCAGGTGGAAGGGCCCGTCGGGCATCTGGGAGCGCAAGTCCTGCTGGAGGAAGTCCACCGCCCGCCGGAACTCCGGCGCAAGGCACGGTTCGTCGCCGGGCCCCGGAAAGGCACGCTCCGCCCAGGCACGCGGCAGCTCACGCAAGGCCCCGCGCGGATAGCAGCCCCGCGCCGCCCGCGCGAGCAGCCCCGCATCCGCATCGGAGGCCACCAACGCCAAACGCACTCCCGGGAATCGAGGCTCGAGCCCCAACTGGAAGAGCACCGACAGTGTGTAGGGCTCCTCGCCGGAAGCACAGCCCGCGCTCCACGCCCGCAGCGTGGCCTCGCCCCGGGAGCGCAGGGACTCCAGCCGGGCGGGGAGCAAGTCATGGCGCAGCACCTCGAAGACGCGCGCGTCCCGGTAGAAGCGGGAGATGGTGACGCGGCACAGCGCGTCGAGCACGTCCCACTCCGAGGGCTCGGCCTCCAGCCGGGCGCGGTAGGCCCCTGCGTCTGGAAGCCCCAGCGCCTTCAGCCTGCGGCCGATGCGCTTGCACACCTGCCCCCGGACGCGCCGGAAGCCCTCCCAGCGAAGGCGCAGGCGGGGCGCGGCCCACTGCAACAGCTCCACGCATTCACGGTCCGTCATCGGATCGGCCTCCTCCTGGATGTCGGCACGGCCGCCGCGTCCGGGCAAGGGAAGGCCGCTTGCACCGGGCGGAGGCAGGCGGGATGTGGCATGACGCTCCGGCGTTGTCCTTGGATCCCGGAGGAACCCACCCTTGAAGAGACTGAGCGCCCTCACCCTCTCCGCGGCACTGGCGTCGGCCGGCTGCACGCACACCCCCGCCGCGGCCCCCGAGCCCACCGCGCAGCAGGCCCTGGCC
>NZ_SRLV01000189.1:0-2471 GCF_006518205.1 Myxococcus sp. CA005
GGAGGACGGCAACCTGGCCAGCGTGGAGGGGCAGGTGGGTGGGGGTGCCATGCCGCTGGCCAGGTTGCCGTCCTCCGCGTGCATCCTCACCCTAGGGACGCCGGAAGAATTCCTGGAGCGCCTGCGCGGAGGCATGTCGCCGGTTATTGGGAGGATCGCGGATGGCGAGGTGCTCCTCGACGTCCGGTGTCTCGAGGAGGAGGAGCTCCAGGCCGTCGCGGATGCCGTCGCGGCCGCCATTCCAGGGAACCCGCCATGATCAACAGCGCCGTGCTTGTCCTCAACCGGTACTACCAGCCGGTGCATGTCACCTCGGTGAAGCGGGCGTTCTCGCTCCTGTACCTGGGGGTGGCCAAGGCCATCGACTCGCAGTACCGGCTCTACGAGTTCGCGGATTGGGCAGAGCTGAGCGCGACACAGGACTGCATCACCACCATCGAGCGCACCATCCGCGTTCCCCGTGTCCTGGTGCTCAGCGCGTATGACCATCTGCCCCGAGGGCGGGTGCGCTTCTCCCGGCTCAACATCTACGCGCGTGACAACGACACCTGCCAGTACTGCGGCAAGAACCTGCCGCGCAGCGAGCTGAACCTGGACCACGTCATGCCGCGCACGCAGGGCGGCAAGACGACGTGGGAGAACGTGGTGTGCTCCTGCGTGCCTTGCAACCTGAGGAAGGGTGGGCGCACGCCGGAGCAGGCCCACATGAAGCTGCTCAAGAAGCCCGTGCGCCCGCGCTGGACGCCGCTGTTCCGCGGCGCCACCCGCAAGGTGACGTATCAGGAGTGGCTACCGTTCCTGCACCTGGCGGATGCGTCGTACTGGAACGTCGAGCTGCTCGACGAGTAGCGCCTGCCTGGTGGGCATCCGGGCTCACCGCAGGGGCTGGAAACACCGGGAGTGACGGGTTTCCGGCGCATGCGCGGGCCGGGATGCTCCACTGAACGGATGCAGTAGGCCGGGGAGTCGACGCGACCCCGGGTTCGGGATTTGATGGGGGGGCATGCCCCAACCCTCGCCAGCGCCCTGGACCGAATCCCGTGTCCTGGGCCCCACGGAGCCAGGCTCCATGGTCTCCGGCCCTCCTGGTCTGTCACGCCGTCCTCGCCCGCGGCGCATCATCGCCGTGGGAGGCGGGAAGGGCGGCATTGGCAAGTCCATGGTGTCCGCCAACCTGGGCGTGGCCCTGGCCCAATCCGGGGCCAACGTGCTGCTCGTGGACGTGGACCTGGGCGGCGCCAACCTCCACACGTGCCTGGGGGTCGGACAGCCCAACGCGACGCTGTCCGACTTCCTGCGTCGGAACAAGGCGCAGTTGGAAGAGGTCATCGTTCCGACGGGCGTGCCCCGGCTGTCGCTGATCGCCGGCGCGCAGGATGCGCTGGACGCGGCCAACCTCAAGTACGCGCAGAAGCAGAAGCTGCTGCGGACGTTGATGGGCACGTCGGCGGACTACCTCATCCTGGACCTGGGCGCGGGGACGAGCTTCAACACCATCGACTTCTTCATCCTCGCCGACCACGGCGTGCTGGTGATGTTGCCCGAGCCCACGTCGGTGGAGAACGCCTACCGCTTCGCGAAGGCGGCCTTCTTCCGCAAGCTCCAGCAGGTGGAGTCGCAGTACGGCATCGAGGACCTGGTGGACGACGCGCTCACCACCCGTGAGGGGGCGCTGCGCACGCTGCATGACGTGCTGGCGCAGGCCCGGCGCAAGGACCCGGCCATCGCGGACCGCTTGGAGCGCGAGCTCTCCGCGTTCCGCATCCGGCTGATCGTGAACCAGGCGCGCACGGATGCGGACCTGTCGGTGGGCACCTCGGTGGCCGCCGCATGGAAGAAGTTCTTTGGCATCGAAATGGATGTCCTCGGAGCCATTCGCTACGACGACGAGGCATGGCGCGCGGTGCGCAAGCGCAAGCCCGTCCTCATCGAGCGACCGGATTCCGCGGCGGCCACTGCCATTCTGGGCATCGCAACGCGTATCCTCACACTCGACGGCTCCCCCCAGCGTTCCACACCATGAAGCCCTTCGAGCAGCAGACCTATTACGAGATTCTCGAAGTCCCCGTCACCGCTCCGAAGGAGGAGATTCGGGCGGCGTACGAACGGCTGACGGAGCTGTATGCACCGGACTCCATCGCCGTCTATGCGCTCGTGGATGAGGGCCAGGTGGATGAGCTCCGCACTCGGCTCGCCGAGGCGCTGGAGATTCTCTCCGACGAAGAGCTGCGTGCCGAGTACGACAAGGACCTGGGGCTCCCGGCCCTCCGGTTGATGGACGCGGTGTCGACCGGGGGCGAGGTGGCACACGCCGCCGCGCCGGTGGAGCAGCGCGCGGAGCCGGAGCTCGTTGGGGTTGCCGCTTCCGGCGCGGAAGATCAAACTGGCCACCTTTCGACGCAGATCCCCGAAACGGGGACGAACGGGAGGACAGGAGCAGTGCGAGACGTGCCGGTGGAGGACTCGGAGAC